>CAMWQK010000001.1 GCA_947176445.1 uncultured Clostridia bacterium
CGGCACACCTCCGCGAGATTATAGAGAACCGCGCCGAGCCGCTCCCGTCTGCTCTCGTCTTTTGCGAGGATCCAGGGGGTCGTCTCGTCGATGTACTTATTTGCGCGCGCAACGAGTGCAAAGATTTCCGAAAGCGCCTCGGGCGCGTTGAGCTTCTCCATTGCGGACTTGACCTTTTCGAACAGTTCCTCCGCCATCTGAACGAGCTCGCCGTCCGTGCCCTCGATTTTTCCGCGCGCGGGGAGCTTGCCGCCGAAGTACTGCCCGATCATCGCCGTCGTGCGGGAGACGAGGTTGCCGAGGTCGTTTGCAAGGTCGGCGTTGATGCGCGTGAGCAATTTCTCGTTGGTATACTCGCCGTCGCTACCGAAGGGGATTTCACGCAGAAGGAAGTAGCGCACCGCGTCCGCGCCGTACCGCTTTACAAGCTCGTACGGATCGGTCAGATCCTTCTTGACCGCGTCCTGCTTGCTCTTGGAGAGCTTATCGCCGCCGATGAGAAGCCACCCGTGTCCGTAGATCTGCTTGGGGACGGGTTCGCCGAGCGCCATTAAGATGGCGGGCCAGATGATGGCGTGGAAGCGCACAATCTCCTTGCCGACCATGTGCAGATTTGCCGGCCAGTATTTTTTGTAGAGCGTATCGTCTTCCGAAAGGAACCCAAGCGCGGAGATGTAGTTGCTCAGCGCGTCGATCCAGACGTAGGCGCAGTGCTTCTCGTCGAAGGGGAGCGGAACGCCCCACTTCACCGTCGTGCGGGAGACGCACAGATCCTGCAATCCCGCCTTTAAGAAGTTGTTTACCATCTCGTTGACGCGGGACTTGGGCTGCAAAAATTCGGGGTTGTCCTCATACAGTTTGAGAATGCGGGGCGCGTACTTGGAGAGGCGGAAGAAATAGCTCTCTTCCTTTTGCAGCGTCACCTCTCTGCCGCAGTCGGGGCACTTGCCGCCCTTTAACTGCGCCTCCGTCCACATGCTCTCGCACGGGGTGCAGTAATAGCCACTGTATTCCGACTTGTAGATATCTCCGCTCTCGTAGAGCTTCTGATAGATTTTCTGCACGCACTTGACGTGATCCTCGTCCGTCGTGCGGATAAAGCGATCGTAAGTAATATCGAGGAGCTTCCACATATCTTTGAGCTCGGCAACCAGCGGATTAATAAATTCGAGGGGCGTGATGCCGCGCTTTTGCGCCTCTTTTTCCACCTTCTGCCCGTGCTCGTCCGTTCCCGTCAGAAAGTACACATCCTCGCCGAGCATCTGATGAAAGCGTTTGAGCGCATCGCAGATGACCGTCGTATAGCAGTGCCCGATGTGCCAGTTCCCGCTCGGGTAGTAGATGGGCGTCGTGATATAATACTTTTTCTGTTCCATATGCAAAATTCCTCGCTTTTTATTCGTATAACCAGAACATTCTAAACTCGAACTCGATTTTAGGGGGCAAAATTTGCTTGATACTTCGTTAAGCTCGCTTGCCGTACCACACGGTACGCCTGCGCGACCTTGCCTTGTCTGAATCAAATTTTGTTTCCCTAAAATTGCTACGCATCCGCGGCTGCGTATTTTGAGTTGATTTGTGCGCGGCGCGACTGCGGCGTATAGAGACATACGCCAAACGGAGCGCCGTGCGAAAAGCATTCAAAAGCCGCGCCGCGGGCGGGTTCGGATTTGGAATGCTCTGGTTAAATTATAACCTTTTTTCGCCGAAATGTAAAATGCTTTTTATAGCGATTTCAAATAATCCTCTTTGAGGATCGCCCGAACGTCGATATCCGTCCACTCGCCCGTAGAATGTAATTTGAACCCGTCGCGCAGCGTCCCCTCGTATTTTAGCCCGCACTTCTCCATCACTCTGCCCGACGCGGGGTTCTGAGCGGAGTGCACCGAGTAGATACGGTGAAATCCCACCTCTTCAAAGCAGAACTTGAGAACGGCTTTCAGCGTCTCCGTCATGAAGCCCTGCCCCCAGAACTTCTTTGCCATGCAATAGCCGAGCATGCCGCTTTGACTGTGCGTGTCCACCGATGAAACGCAGATATCGCCGATGGCCCCGCCTTCATACTCCAATGCCCAGTGATAGTAATCCGCGCGCTTGTATCCCTCTTCCGAGGCGAGAAGAAACGCCCTCGTCTCCTCGATGCTCCCGTGCGGCGTCCAGGTGAGGAACCTTGTCACTTCGCCATCGTTCGCCCAGCCGCAGAACATCTCCTCCGCGTCGCTCACGCGGAAGGGGCGGAGCGTGAGCCGCTCCGTTTGAATGACCTGACTGCCCTTGTGCAACATAATGACCTCCCGAATATAAAAATAACGGCTCTCCCGCAGGAAAGCCGTCTCAACCGTTTTTCCGTACGCGAAAACTACCGTATTCCGTTGAATACGGGCGGCATCGCGTACATGGGTTGTGTGTTCACGTATTTCATGGATAATATTGTACCCTCTTTTCGTGCGGTTGTCAACCAAACGACGGCCCTTCAAAAAATTTTTGTTTCCCGTCTTGAAAGCGCGGACAAAGTGTGATATAATCAAGACGAAACCACACAAGGAGCATACCATGTCTCAGGCATTCCCGCACTACGATGTTCTCATATCCTATTCGACAAAGCGCAAGGAGGTCGCGGAGGACTTTGCCGCCGAACTTGGAAAAAATGGCATCCATGTCTGGATCGCGCCCTTCTCCATCCCCGCAGGCTCGCAGTATCCCGACGAGATATTTGCCGCCATCGACAACAGCGACATGGTGCTCTTCGTGCTCTGTGAAGAATCGCTGAGTTCCAAATGGTGCGTCAACGAGCTCCGCTACGCCATCACCCAAAATAAAAAGGTTCTGCCCGTACAGATCACCGAGGTCGAGAATCCCTACGCGCGCATGCGGGATATCAACCGCCGCCTCTCCAAGCGGCAGATCTTCGCGCTCTACCCCGAGTATCGGGCAAAGATCGACGCGCTCATCGCGCAGAGCAGGGCGCTCCTTGCGAGCAATGCAGAGAACGTCTCCCGCCCCTACCCGCGCGACAATTACGACTTCGACGAGTACGCCGAGCTGTTTGTGGGACGGGAAACGGAGATCGGGACGCTTCACGACATGCTCCTCAACAACCGCATCGTCAATCTCTACGGCATGGGCGGGATCGGAAAGACCGCGCTCATGCGCAAGTTCTTTGCCGTATACGAGGAGGCGGACGCCTACCACAGTATGCACGTCGCCCCGTACACGGTATCGCTGCAAGACACCATCGCCGCCATTCCGTTCGCGGGATTCGACGAGGCGGAGTATCTGAAACAGCTCCCCAAGACGGGCGAGTTCTCCAAGACGCAGGCGCTATACGAGCGCAAGCTGCAATTTCTGCAACAGCTCTCCTCGGAATGTCTGCTCGTTCTCGACGGGGCGGACAACTGCACGGAAGAGGAGCTCCGCCCATTGAGAAGCGTGGGTTGCAATCTCATTATCACCTCGCGCAAGCGGTATCAGGGCTTTTTGGGCTACGAGCTCAAAGCCATGAACGACGACGCGCTCATAGGGCTCTTCTTCTCCTATGCACGCCTCTCTAAGACGGCAGAAGAGGAGTGCGCCGCAAAGACGCTCATCGCGCGCGCGGGCGGGCATACGCTCACCTTAAAGCTGCTCGGCTGCTATGCCTACAACATGGGCTTTACCGCTGCGGAGCTGCTCGAAGAGGACGCGCTCTCCTCGCTTGCCGAGCTCGACACAGACGAGGAAAAAATCAGCACCCTCTTCCGTTTCAGCGAGCTTGCCGCGGAGGACCTCTACGCCCTGCAAATCCTGTCCCTCTTCCCCAACGGCATCTCCAAGGGGAAGCTGCAAAAGATCGAACGCACCGCGCTGCGCCGCCTTCCGGAGCTTGCAAAACGGGGCTGGGTGATTGCGAGCGATACTTCCTATGCGCTGCATCAGATCGTACAGCAATGTGTTCTCTCCGGCTGTGAGATGACGACGGACGCGCTCCGCCCCTTCCTCAAAACCTTTGCCGAGGTGTTTCGCAGCGTGGGCTTTGAAAACGCCGAGCTGCACCTCATCGTCCGCCGTATCTGCTCGGCAGTCAAAGGCGACGATCACCTCGCCGCGCTCCTCTTCCATCGTCTCGGCACGTTCATCGGCGACTATTCCTACGCCGACACCTTCCATATCCCGTCCGAAATTTACGAGAGCCAGAACATGAACGTCGTCGGGCGCACCAACAGCGAGTGTGTGAGCTTTGCGGCGTTTGACGAGTGCTTCGAAATCAACGAACGCGCGCTGAAAATCGCGCAGGCGCTTCCCATTCAGGACTACGATCTGAATGCGTTCATCATCTCGTGCATGGGCAGTGCGCGGTTCAATCAGAACAAATTTTCCGTCGCGCTCGACTATCAGAAAAGAGCGCTTGCAGAGATCGAAAAAAAGCACGAGGAAGACAACCCCGTGCTCCTCATCGTGCTGAGCCGCCTCGGGATCACCGCGCTCGAGACGGGCGACTATGCCGACACGAAGCGCGCGTTCGAGCGGTATCTGCACATTGCGAAGACCTACCATACCCGCACGGGCAGCCCCGCGATGGCACTCTTCTATCTCGGCGAGCTTGCCTATAAACAAGGCAACTTTTCGGGCGCAGAGGAATACTACCTCGCCTCCGAAAAGGAGAATCCCGACGATCCCGCAACTTCCTTTGCGCTCTCCGAACTTTGGATGCGGCTCGCCTTTTTGTGCAAGGGCAGTGCGCGAAAGAGCCGTGCCCGCGAATACTTCCTGCGCGCTCGCGGCGTCAAGGAAAAAATACTGACGGACGAAAAGGACTTCACTGCCTTTGCCGCTCGCTACGACAAGGAATTTTTATAACCGCTGTTTGCGATAAAACGATAAGCATATCCGCATAAATCCGCTCATAGAAAAGAATATGAACGGTATTTTTGCGGTTATTTTTTTATGTTCGGCGGGGCTGTGCCTCATTCTCGATCCTAACTGTTTTCTGCCCGCGCTTCTTTCGGGCGGGCAGAAGGCGGCGACGCTCTCGCTGTCGCTCCTTGCCGTGTACTGCGTGTGGCTGGGGTTCTTTCAGGTGCTCGCAGACTGCGGGCTCGCGGGAAAACTCTCGGGCGCACTGCACCCCCTCTCCAAACGGCTCTTCCGTTCGACGGATAAAGAGGCGACCTTTCTTGCGACCTCCAACCTCACCGCAAATCTTCTGGGGCTTCCGGGAGCTCCCACGCCGCTCGGCATCAAAGCCGTGGAAAAGTTCTGCAAGGCGGGCAATTATTACGCCGCAGACATGCTCTTCGTGCTCAATGCGACGAGTCTGCAACTTCTCCCCACGACGGTCATTGCCCTCCGCATTGCGGCAGGCTCCGTATCCGCATACGATATTCTGCTCCCCACGCTGCTTGCGACCCTGCTCTCGACCGTGCTCGGCGCACTGCTCGTGCGGCTACTTTGCGGGAGGAAGAAGGCATGAAATACCTCTCTCTTCTCATTCCGCTTCTCTTTATCGCCGTTCTTCTCTACGCCGCCGTGAAGAAGGTCAAGCTGTACGACAGTTTTACGGCGGGCATCAAGGGTGCGATTCCGCTCATCGTCTCTATCTTCCCCTATCTCGCCGCCATTCTAATGCTCTCCGAGCTGTTTGAACAAAGCGGGCTCTCGGCGATCCTCACGGGCACGCTGTCACCCGTATTCGATTTCTTCGGCATTCCACCCGAGCTCTCCAAACTCGTGCTCATCAAACCCTTTTCGGGCAGCGGCGCGACCGCACTTCTCTCCGAAATTTTAAGCGCGTACGGCGCGGACAGCTATATCGGACGGTGCGCGTGCGTCTGCTACGGATCGAGCGAGACGGTGTTCTATATCTCCGCCGTCTATTTTGCAGGCGTCAAATATAAAAAGCTCGCGTTGCCTGTGTGTATTGCACTCGCCGCGAACTTTTTAACCGTCGTATTCGGCTGTCTGATCTGTCGGGTTCTCTGACAAAAGTAAAACCCCCCGAAACTCGCGTTCCGAGGGGTTTTACTATATGATAAGGGGGAAAATTGATGAGCAATTTTGTGTACAAGTCTCGTTTCACTTAACTTGTACCTGTATTATAATATACGGACATAGGAAAAGTAAATAAAATAAAATGAAAAAATAAAAAAATTTTTTTCTTTTTTGTTCCTTTCAATTCTTGTAAAAATGTATCATGCAGAAGCACGAATTTTGTAAGTTTTTACAAGATACAAATTCGGACATAAAAAATCCCGCCTGTATCAAGCGGGATCTTCCATATGCTTTTGTTTTTCTTTCTTCTTTTTTTGAATCGCGGCAAAGTCGCGCTTGTGCGCGCCCTCCGCGCAGACAAGGAGCACCGAATACAGAATGCCCGGTCCGAAATTGAAGAAGTGGCAGTCTACAATGCTCATCAGAATGAGCGAGGCGACAGTCAGTGCAATGTACGTCTTTTCCACGGTGGGACGGCGGAAGAACAGCCATAGCGTCTGCGCGCGGTGAAAGAGATATGCAACGATGCCGACCGTACCGCAGCTTGCGAGAATCTGCACGTAGGTGTTGTGATAGCGGGGCGGCAGGAACGCATCCGGCGGAAGGGAGCCCCAACGGAAACCGTGACACTCGTAGAACCCGACGCCAAAGAGCGGCGCCTCTTTGAATTGTTTCCAGCCCTCCACATATGTAGGCAAACGCCCGTTGGGATCGAACGTGTCCTCCGGCCACGAGCCGAAGAGGACGTCGATTTTATCCCGATAGATAATTGCAACGACGATGAGCGCGATAAAGAGCGCTCCAAACACGCTTAAATTTGCCCAGCGATCCGCGCCTTTGCTCTTGATGACGGTAAGCAATGCACCGAGCCCGAACGCCACCGCGCCGAAGAGAATGGAGCCGCGGCTCTGCGTGAGCGCCACCGTGAGCATGAATACGCTTGCAAGAATGGAGAATATCCAGCCGTGCTTTTGCGTTGCCGCAAAGTACAGCGGCGGGGCGACGCACATCGCCATAACACAACCGATGTTATTGTACATGCCCCATCCCGTATAGAGAAGCGCGCGCTGAATAGTACCGTCGATGATGACGTCCTGCCGAAGGTACAGATAGATGATCTCGACGGCGATACCGATCCCGACCGCGAGAAACACCGACGCAAAATACCCCTTTTTGACCGTATTCCAGTGCACGGCGTAATAGAAATAGAAGTACAGAACGGAGAGCGCGCACAACTCCACAAAGCCGTAGAACGCCGTTCTTACGCCGTAATACCCGCTGAACGCGCCGCCGAAGATCATCGCAAGTCCGAATAAGATCAGCCCTGCGGCGAGCTTGGGGAACGGCTTTCTCTGCGCGGGGAAGGTAACGAGCTCGAACACGAGCCGACCGAGAAGCACGATCCCTGTCACGACGAGAATGAAAATAAACTGAACTTGAAAATAGGGCTGATAGAAGATCGCGTCTTCGATATTCTTTGCGGGATTGTTCTCCGCAGAAATGGTCATGTATCCGCAGCAACCGATGGGAATTACGGCACGCATGTCCTCACAGAGGAACGCTGCAACGAGCCCAAACCCGAGATAGAGCCAAAACGTCAAAAGCTCCAACGCAAAAATGTTGGAGAGCACCATGAGCGCGGCAACCAGAACGGGATACCACACCGAATTTACAAACCGCCGTATCAATTTGACGGGCAGGATGTCGTTGAGTTTTGGATACAAATGACACAGCATATAGCAATTATATCACGATTTACTATTACGTGCAACCCTTTGGTGAATTTTATTTTATCATTTGACAATTTTTTACAGATCGAGCGTCTCTTTATACAGCTCGTTTTTTGGAACGCCGCGATCGCGCGCAGCGCGCTTTAACGCCTCCTTTTTGTCCAGCCCCTCCCCCATATAGTGCAATACGTGTTCGCGGGGCGAGAGCGCGTTCAGGGGATTTTCCGACTCTTTTGCGCCCGATACGACGAGGACGTACTCCCCGCGCTTTTCTCCCGCAAGCCCTTCGGAGAGCAGGAAGGGCACGCTCTCCTCGTGGATTTTCGTGATCTCCCGAACGGCGCACGCCTGCCGCTCCCCGAGCGTTTCGAAGAGCGATTGAATATCCCGATCGACGTCCTGCGGAGCACAGTGAAAGACGAGCGTCTCGCGCGCGATACGATAACTTTCCAGTAACTTTTTGCGCTCCCCCGCCTTGTCGGGCAGAAACCCGATAAAGGTGAACCTGTCCGCAGGCAACGCGGAGAGCACCAGCGCGCACACGAACGCGCACGCCCCCGGAATGACCGTGTAGGGCACGTTTGCTTCCCTTAAAACGCGGCACACCTCCCTGCCGGGATCGGACACGACGGGCATGCCCGCATCCGACACGACGCAGATCGCCTTCCCCTCTCTTGCAAGCCCGATCATCTTCTCCGCCGCCTCGCGCTCGTTGAATTTATGGCAGGCGTAGAGCGGTTTTTTGATGTCGTACGCCGTCAACAGCTTCAACGTATGCCGCGTATCCTCGCAGAAAATGACATCCGCGCCCTTGAGTGCTTCGAGTGCGCGAAGCGTGATGTCTTTCAAATTTCCGATAGGCGTTGCCACAAAACTGATCATATGTTACTCCTTAAATGTTGACGTGGGTGGGCAGAACTTCCACGCCCTTCTTGCCGCCCTTGACCGCGGCAACGAGCACGGCGTACGGCTTTTCGCCCGCCTTGCCCGCAATAAACTGCATCTTTTTGGGCTCTAACCCCACATTCGACAGCGCGGTGATGACTTCCGCCACGCGATCAGCACGGTGCACGAGCGCAAATCTCCCGCCGAATTTCAAACACTTCTTCGCCGCCAAAATCAGCTCTTCGAGCGTTAAAAACAGCTCCTTTCTGCACAGCGCCTTCTTTTCGTCGGCGTTCTCAAATCCGCCGCGCTCGTAGGGGGGATTGCAGAGAATGAGCGAAAACTTTTCGGTATACTCCCCGCCGATATCCTGTAACCGGAGATTTTCAACGCGGAATACATTCGCTAAGTTGTTAAGCGCGACCGTCTTTTCACTCATCTCCGAAAGCTCTTTTTGCATTTCGAAGAGCGTGACGGACTGAACGCCCGTATTTTCGGCATAGAAGTGGAGCCCCACGACTCCGCTCCCCGCGCAAAAGTCTGCAACCCGCTCGCCTTTTTTTGCTTTCAGAAAGCGCGCAAGCAATACCGAATCGGACGTAAACCGATACAGCTCGGAATCCTGTATAATTTTGTATTCCCCTATCAGGAGATCTTCAACTATTTCCATGTTGATATTTTTTTCTTGAACAATGGTGCAAGGAAAACCACGCTTTTCCGCAGCACGCCTCAATTTGCGCAAAACCTTGCGCTTCTTGTCAGTTGTTGAAGAATGACAACAACCTAAACGCCGCAAATGAGTTACATTCCTCGAACGATTTGTTTCTGCCCTTGAAACAAATCGTTCGAAACATTACGAAAAAGAGCGCGGCGATGCCGCGCTCTTTTCCAAAGCCGAAATTATTCAGCCGTGATAGCTCCCGTAGGGCATCCGTCCTCGCAAGCACCGCAGTCGATGCAAGTTTCGGGGTCTACTACGTACGTCTCGTCACCGGGTGCGATCGCACCAACGGGACAGGTATCTGCGCATGCGCCGCAGGATACGCAAGCATCCGTAATTTTGTGAGCCATGTGTTTCAACCTCCATTTGTTGATATCCGTATTATATCACAACTTTTCCCGTTCGTAAAGCCGAAAACGGAAAAAAGTTTGTTAATTCTCGGAATTTTTATCGTCGTCCTTATCGTCGGGCTCGTTTCCGCGCTTGAAACGGATATCCGCAAGCGGGAAATCGCGGTAGCAGAGCCCGTCGCCCTTTTCGATCTTGACGCGCACTTCCATTTTGAGCATATTCTGGGAGACGACCGTGCCCTTGCCCTCGGGCGTGCCGACGGTCGAGCCGACCTTGGGCATCTTCTTGTAGGCGTCCGCATAGTAGTCGTTCTCGTAGGCAAGGCAGCACATGAGCCGCCCGCACAGCCCGCTGATTTTGCCAGGGTTGAGCGAAAGCCCCTGATTTTTCGCCATTTTAATGCTGACCTTCTTAAAATCGGGCATGCAGCCCGCACAGCAGCACTCTCTGCCGCAGGGGGCAATGCCGCCGAGGATCCGCGTTTCGTCGCGAATGCCGACCTGACGAAGCTCGATACGGATATGGAACACGGACGCAAGATCCTTGACGAGGTCGCGGAAGTCCACCCGCCCCTCCGAGGTAAAGTAGAAAATCACCTTGCTACCGTCGAAGGTAAATTCGCAGTCGATGAGCTTCATTTCCAGCCCGCGCTTTGCGATCTTCTCCTTGCACACTTGCATCGCCTCGCCGCGGCGCTGTTTGCCCCGCTCGATGGCGGCGAGATCCTTCTCCGTCGCAATGCGCACGACGGGCTTCAACGGGGATACAATCTGCTTATCGTCCACTTCGCGTTCGGGATCGACGACGGTCGCGTATTCCAGCCCGCGCGACGTCTCTACAATGACGCCCTGCCCCTCTTCGAGCTTTAATTTCCCCGCGCTGAAATAGTAGGGCTTGCAGCCCTTTGTAAACTTGATCACGACAACCTTTGCCATTTGTCTCTTTCCTCCTCCATGCCGATCGCGAGCGTTTCGAGACACTGCGCAAGCGGCGCGTTCCAGCCGATTTGTTTTTCTGCAAGGACGGCAAGCTCCGCACCCTTCAACAGTGCAGCCGCGGGATACCGCTCCGCAATTTCTTCCATTCTCGCTCCCCGACGGGCGGCGTACCGTGCCTGCCCCGTTTTGATGAGCAGCGCGTCGCGCAGCGTGAGCTTGAGCGCGGCGAGTACCGCCTTTTTATCCTTTCGCTCCCCGACGGTGCGCGCAACGCCGATACCGTCCCCGAGCAAAAATCTTTCGGCGAGCGTAAAGTCCTCGCCGCCGCCCGCGAGCAGCTCCTCCGCTGCGGAAAACACCCCGCCGCTCGCTGCCGCCGCCTCGGCGACTCCTTCCGCCGCTCCGTGCTTTCTTGTGAGCGCGCCTCTTATCGCCTCTTCGGGGAAGGGCGCAAGGACGATCTTTTTCATGCGCGAGAGCACCGTGGGCAGAACGGAATATTCCGCCGTCGCCCCAAGCAGGAAATAGACGCCCGCGGGCGGCTCTTCGAGCACTTTCAGGAGTTTATTCTGTACGAGCGCAGACGTGTTGTGAAACGCGTCGAGCACGAACAGCTTTTTCTCCCCCTCGACGGGGCGGAGCAAGCTCTCATCGATGATCTTTGCACCGAGCTCCGCCGTCAGCTTCTCGCCCGCAGCGGGGTAGATGAGACAGTCGGAAAAGCTCTCCTTTTCAATGAGTTCGGCAACGCGCGAACCGTCTTTTGCCTGAAAGAACGCCTTTGCGCACTCTTTGAGGAGCGTGCGAAGATACTTCTCGTCCGGAAAGACGATAAGCGTCGCATGCGCGGCGTTTCCCATCGCCCGATATGCGGTTGTACTGCGCAAAAGCTCCTGCATGATTATTCCTTATATACCAGCACGTTCCCGCTTTCAATGCCGAACGTGCCGTTATTTCCGCGCAATCTTCCGATTGCGCTCTCCGTGATTTTCTCCCCCGCAACGACGAGCGGAATGCAGGGCGGGAAAAGCCCGAACTCTCTTGCGCAGATCCTGCCCGCCGCAGTTTGAAGCGGCACTTCCTCTATCTCTTCTCCGTGCCCGCAGCATACGCCGTCGCCCGATACGATTTCGCCGTATGCAACGCCCCTTGCAAGGCGCACAAGCGTTTTTAAGTCGCTCAATTTCGTGCACGGGGAGAGGTAGAACATGATATAGTTCCCGTCGTTGAACTCGGGGAACAGCCCGTTTTCTTCCAGATACTGCTGTGCGCGCGCGGCGTTTGCGCCGTACGGCAGAACGATCTTCGTCCAGTCGTCGTTTTCAAGTGCATGAAGCTCGCGCTTCAAATTTTCCGCCGCCCGCTCGATACCCAGTTTGCGCGGATATTTGACGGCGTATTCCACGCTCGCCATGATCGGATAGGAGGGCGACGTCGTGCGGAAGATCCCCACGCCCTCGCGCAGAAAATCAACGTACTTCCCCTTTGCCGAGACGACCGCACCCTGCGTGAGCGCGGGGAGCGACTTGTGCACGCCGTCTACCCACAGATCGGCATACCGCCCCGCGTACTCTTCTGTAAAGTGCAGGTGCGAGCCGTGCGCCCCGTCAATGAGGAGCGGCTTTTTCGCCCCGTCCGCAAGCGCGCGCGCCGCCTTTAAGGAAGGCAAGTATCCGTAATAGTCGGGCGAGGTCAGAAGCACCGCGTCCGCCTCACAAAATCCCCGCTTTAATTCCGCTTCGCTCGGCTGCATGGGAATGCCGCGCACGCAATCAACGCTGAAAAATACGGGCACGATCCCGAGCAGAAGGCAACCGTTTTTGATGCTCCTGTGCGAATAGGGCGAGAGCGCAACGCTGCGCACCCCCGCGCATTTTGCGGCATATAGCATGGAGAGCACGCCTGAGGTGCTCCCGTCCGTTAAAATAAAGCTCTTGTCTGCGCCAAGAATGCGCGCGATGTCCTCTTCCGCGCGGGCGATCGCGCCCGTGGGCGAGGAAAGATTATCGGTATAAGAAAGCTCGGTGAGATCGTCCTTCGTCTTCTTATGCCCCGGCGTGTGGAAGGAAATATGCCCCGCGTGCGCCTTCAAGATGGGCGCAATGTGCAATACCTCTTTCACTGCGCGTAACGCTCCGCAAGATAGCAGAGGAAGGAGACCGTCTCGAATTTCAGATCTGCGCCGCGATTCTGATTGTCGAAAATGAGCATGGTGATCGCTTCCGACGTTTTCACCGTGCTGTCTCCGCGCGTGTCGTTATAATAATACAGCCCCGTAAAGCCGCTGAGTCCGCCGACGTTGACGCCGTACGCGCCCTCCGAGCCGCTCTCGTCTTCGCAGACGCTCAAAGAGTAGGTGCCGTTCTCGAACAGCCCCATGAGCGTGAGATAGTCGGCTCTCAACTGTTCGATACGGGCGTACTCTTCCACGATACCCGCTTGCAATTTGCTCTCCGAGCGGTAACGCTTGTCCGATGTGTTGCGATCGCGGAAGCACTTTTCCGCCTCGTCCTTCTTGAGCTCCGCCGTCTCCCAGTTCGCACCGTAAAAGCGCATGAGATACGCTTCGCAGTCGCTGAAATACTTTTCGACGTTGCAAAAGCCGTAGATGTTTTGCCGCACGAAAGTCTTGAAGTTGGAGATCTCTTTCACCGATCCGTCTTCGTTATACGTATCGATATCGGTGACAAACATCACCGTGCCCTCGTGTGCGGAGCGGCGGGCGGTGAGAACGGTATCGCCGTAGGACGTGCGCTGGAACGTCTCCACCGTCACGTCGAGAATGTCGTACGAGAACACGCTCTGCGAAAAGAGCCGATCTTCGAGATACAGATTGTCCGCGCCGTCGTTGAGGTCGGTATACGCATACACGTAGTAGACCTGCCCCTCGCGCGGACGGGTTTTTACCGTAGTAAAAAAGACGCAAAGAGCAACGACCGCCGCGGCGATCGCCGCGAGGATTTTCAGCCAATCGTATGAAAGCAGATTGCCGAGCCGCTGTTTTGTAATTCTTGCGTCCATAGTATTCCTTTATTATTTCTTGGGTTTCATTGTGGGGAAGAGCAGCACGTCGCGAATGCTTGCGTTGTCGGTCAAAAGCATCACGAGACGATCCACTCCGAGTCCCAGTCCGCCCGTGGGCGGCATACCGTGTTCGAGCGCGTCGAGGAAGTCCTCGTCGATCTGCGCATTTGCGCCCTGCGCGCGCTTGCGCTCCGCCTGCTCCGTCATGCGGCGGCGCTGGTCGATCGGATCGTTGAGCTCGGAGAAGGCGTTGCCCATCTCCATGCCCATCATGAAGTATTCGAAGCGCTCCGTCATCGTGGGATCGCTCGGCTTGCGCTTTGCAAGCGGAGAAATCTCTACGGGATAGTCATAGATAAAGGTGGGCTGAATGAGCTTGTCCTCAACGAACTCGTCGAAGAACGCGGCTAAGACGTGCCCTTTCGTCGTCTTGCCCTTTTCGAGCTCCACGTGCTTTTCCGCGGCGATCTTTTGCGCCTCTTCGTCCGAAGAGAT
The DNA here is from genome assembly GCA_947176445.1 of uncultured Clostridia bacterium. Lineage (GTDB taxonomy): Bacteria > Bacillota > Clostridia > Christensenellales > Borkfalkiaceae > Gallimonas. The sequence continues at coordinate 14,112 of CAMWQK010000001.1, forward strand.
CAGCGCAAAATCCACGCCCGAATATTTTTTGACCGCCTCGGTCATGGTGAGGCGCTCCCAGTGATCGAAATCGAGCGTCGTGCCCTGATAGGAAATCTTCGTCGTGCCGCACGCCTCGTTTGCAACAAAGCGGTACATCTCCTCGACGAAATCCATCACCTCGAAATAGTTGACGTACGCCTGATAAATTTCCACCGTCGTAAACTCGGGATTGTGCTTGGTGTCCATGCCCTCGTTGCGGAAAATTCTGCCCATCTCGTACACTTTCTCGAACCCGCCGACGATGAGCCGCTTCAAGTACAGCTCCGTCTCGATGCGGAGATACATGTCAAGGTCGAGCGCATTGTGGTGCGTCTTGAAGGGGCGCGCGTCCGCGCCGATTTCGAGGGGTAAGAGGATGGGCGTATCCGCCTCGACAAATCCTCTTCCGTCCAGAAAGTCGCGAATGCTCTTGATGATCTTCGCGCGGCGGAAGAACGTCTCTCTCACGTCCTGATTCATAATGAGGTCGACGTGGCGGAGACGGTACTTCATATCGGTATTGACAAGCCCGTTATGTTTTTCGGGCAGGGGCAGGAGCGCCTTGGAGAGCATTTCGAGATGCGTCGCATGGACGGTGATCTCCCCCGTCTGCGTCTTGAACACCGTCCCGCGCACGCCCACGATATCGCCGATATCGTAGTCCTTCTTATAGGCGGTATACGTGTCCTCGCCCACGTCCTGTCTCGTGATGTACAGCTGCAACTGTCCGTCCCGATCGGAGATATGCGAAAAGGACGCCTTGCCCATGATGCGGCGGGACATAAGTCTGCCCGCAACGCTCACTTCCTTGCCTTCCAGCGCCTCGAAATTCTCTTTGACCGAGAGGGAATTGCCCGTGACCGCGTACTGCGTCTTTTCATAGGGGTTGTTGCCCTCGCTCGTAAGTTTTGCAAGTTTTTCGCGGCGGATACGCGCCTGCTCTTGCAGTGCCTCCGCCTCGTCGATTGTTCCCGTCGTCTCTGCCATGGTATCCTCTGAACTGTAATTTTACGCTTTTAATTGATCTTCAAAATTTTAAGAGTATAGTCGCCGTCGGGCGCCTTGACCGTGACGCGCTCGCCCTTCTTGTGCTTCAAAAGCGCCGCGCCCACGGGGGATTCGTTGGAGATGATATTCTTCTCCATATCCACTTCCGTCGTACCCATGATCGTGTATACGGTCTCCTCTTCGAACTCCTCGTCGTATACGGTGACGACCGAGCCGATATGCACCGTGGAGTTATCGTCCGACTCCTCGATGATCACGGCGTTCTTTACCTTGTAGTCGAGCTCGGCGATCTCGCCCTCGTTTGCCGACTGCTCGTTGCGCGCCGCATCGTACTCCGCATTCTCCGAGAGGTCGCCGTGGCTGCGCGCCTCTGCGATCCGCTCTACGATCTCCGCACGCTTGGTCGTCTGCAAATAGTGCAAACGCTCCACCGCCTCATCATACCCCTTTTGCGTCATGAAAAACTGGTCTGCCATCTTCCACCTCTTTTTTTTGCGCGATCCGCGCATTTGATTATTATGTTATAAGACGCCCGTGACCCCGCACAAACAGGGTCACGGACGCGTATCGCACTACATTGTACCATTCTTCTGCGCGTTTGTCAAGTTACTTTCTCGCTTGCGGCACATTTTCCCCGTGCCTTTTTACAAACCGCGCAATGCGCTCCACCGCCTCGGTGAGCTGTTCCATGCCCGTCGCGTACGAACAGCGCACGTGGTACTTCCCGCATTCGCCGAACGCATCGCCGGGAACGACCGCCACGTGTTCCTCTTCGAGGAGCTTTCCCGCGAATTCGTCGCCCGTCAGCCCCGTGACTTCCACCGACGGAAACACATAGAACGCCCCGCGCGGCTCGAAGCAGCTGAGCCCCAGATCGTTGAAGGACTTGACGAGGTATCTTCTCCGCTTGTCGTACTCCCGCCGCATGTTCTCGACGGAGGCGAACCCGTCCTCGATCCCGCCCGCGAGCGCGGCGACCGCCGCGTGCTGCGACATGCGCGGCGCGCACAGCATGGTATACTGATGAATTTTCAGAATTGCCTTGTCGATCTCCGTCGGCGCGCATACGTAGCCGATGCGCCAGCCCGTCATCGCGAACGCCTTGGAAAATCCGCCGAGGAGCACCGTGCGCTCCTTCATGCCCCTAAGCGTTGCGACGGAGCAGTGCTGCGCCCCGTAGGTGAGCTCCGAATAGATCTCGTCCGAGATGACAAGAAGATCGTGCTTTTCGATGACGGGTACGATCGCTTCAAGCTCCGTCTTCGTCATGATGCCGCCCGTCGGGTTGTTGGGATAGGCGAGCACGACCGCCTTCGTCTTCGGCGTGATCACCCTTTCGAGCGCCTCGGGCGTGAGAATAAACCCGTTCTCCGCCGTGCACTGCACCGACACGGGCACGCCGCCGCACAGCGATACGATGGGAGAATAGGACACGTATGCGGGATCAGGCAACAAAATTTCGTCGCCCACCTCGCAGACGGCGCGTAAGACAAGGTCGATCCCCTCGCTCGCGCCGACGGTGACGATCGTCTGCTCGGGCGAATAGTCCACCTGAAAGCGCACCTGTAAATAGCGGGAGATGAGCTCGCGCAATTCCTTCAAGCCGCGGTTGCTCGTGTACTGCGTATACCCGCGCTGCAACGAGCGAATGCCCGCACTGCGGATATCCCACGGGGTGACGAAGTCGGGCTCGCCCACGCCGAGCGAGATCGCGTCGGGCATGGTCTCGACAATGTCGAAATATTTACGAATGCCGCTCGGTTGAAGTTTCTTCGCCCGATCGCACAGAAAACTTCTCATGGCTGATAGGAGAGCCTCCGCTCCTTGCCCGCAGCGCGCGTGATGACGCCCTCGGTCTTATATTTTTTGAGAATGAAGTGCGTCGCCGTGCCCGTGACGCAGTTGAACGTGGAGATGCACTCGGAGATGAACCGCGCGACGCCCTTAATGGAAGGCGCCTCGACGATGACGAGGAAATCGTACGTGCCGCTCATGAGGTATAAGCTCTTCACCTCTTCGTGACCGGCGATCTCCTCCGCAATGCCGTCGAAGCCGGAGCCGCTCTGGGGGGTCACCGTGACCTCGATGAGCGCCTCGACGAGGTCTTCCTCCTCTTCGAGATTGCACACTGCCGTGTATTTGACGATCACGCCCCGCTTTTCGAGCGCGCGAACGGCGCTTCTGATATTCTCCTCCGTTTCCCCGAGCATGACTGCCATTTTTTCCGCCGTCGTGCGGCTGTCCTCGGCAAGGATCCCGAGGATATCTTTTTCCAGACGGTTCATGATATTCTCCTCTCACGTGTTTTCTAT
>CAMWQK010000002.1 GCA_947176445.1 uncultured Clostridia bacterium
ATGAAATCGGTGGTGATGCCCGTCTCCCGCAGCATGTCTTTGATGGCAGCGCCCGTAAATCCGCCGATAAACCCGAGCGCGTGCGAATCTACGCCAAGCCGCCGCATAACGATGGATACGTTGATGCCTTTTCCGCCGGGATGGATCGTCTCTTCGTACGTGCGGTTGGTTTCACCCAACGTAAGTTTTTCCACGCGTGCGATGTAATCGATCGCCGGATTGAAAGTGACAGTATAGACCATATTTACCTCCCTTAAACCAAATAATATTAAGCCTTGATGATCTCTTCCTCCGAAAGAAAATCAGGCACGGCGTCGCTGATGAGCGTCATGGCGGAGAGGGGAGCAAAGGTGATGAATGCCGCCTTGCGGAACTTGGAACTGTCGCACAGTGCGTACGCCCGCTTGCAGCGGCTGCAAGCATAACTCTTCACGATTGCCTCGTTCTCTTCGGGCGTGGAATATCCCGCCCGGGGGTGAACGCCGTCCGCCCCGAAAAATCCTACGGTAAAATTAAATTTTTTCAACATTTCCACGGCATACGCACCGATGTACGCTTCCGTTCTCCTGCGCAGTTCGCCGCCGATCACAAACACCTTGAAGCCCTTCTGCATGAGTTTGACGGCATGCACCGATGCGTTGGTGACAAACGTCGCCTGCGTGTCTTTCAGACAGTCGATGACGCAATCGGTGGTGGAGCCCGCATCGAGATAGACGATATCGTTATCGTGTATCATCTGCGCCGCCACTTTGGCAATCCTGCATTTCTCTTCCCTGTGACTTTGATGCCGTTCGTTGACGTCCGTGGTCCTCACGAATTCGGTCTTTTCCTTTTTTGCCGCGCCGCCGTGGATGCGCGTGAGCACGCCTTGAGCATCCAGACACAGCAGATCGCGCCGCAGCGTGGACTCGCTTGTGCCAAGCAGCTCCATCAACTCCTGTACCGTAACAAAACCGCGCTCGTCCACAGCCTTGATAATGACATTTCTGCGTTCTTCGGTCAACATTTTTCCAGAATTATCCATTTTTTCTTTATTTTAACACGACAAACATATCTTGTCAATACTTTTGTTAAAAAACATTCATAAATCTTCATATTCGTTCACATTCATTCAAATGGACAGCCTTTCGGTAAAGCCGCTGCCGTATCCGAAGTGTCAGAATGAACGCTCGGCGGTCGGAAATTCGAAAATAATATGGGAAATGCCGTCAATTATCTTTTACAGAATGTAAAAATGTGATATAATAGAGAAAAAACAGAGGGAGAGGGCAGAAGATGAACATCTGGCACGATATCGACGAGAAGAGGATCACCGAGAATAAGTTCGAGGCGCTGATCGAAATTCCCAAGGGCAGCAAGGCGAAGTACGAGCTTGACAAGGAGACGGGGCTTTTGCGGCTTGACCGCGTGCTGTATACGTCCACCGTGTATCCTGCGAACTACGGCTTTATTCCGCGCACGCTCGCGGACGACGGGGATCCCTTAGACGTGCTCGTTCTGTGCAACGAGACGATTTTTCCCATGACGCTCATCGACTGTATGCCCATCGGCGTCATCAAGATGATTGACGGCGGAGAGCTGGACGAGAAGATCATCGCCGTGCCGATCACCGACCCCAACTACATGCACTACTACGATATCAACGAGCTGCCGCAGCATATCTTTGAAGAGATGATGCACTTCTTCGAGGTATATAAAAATCTCGAACACAAGAAGACGACGGTGAAGGAGATCTGCCACAAGTACGAGGCGATCGAGATCATCCGCAAGTGTATGCAAAGGTATAACGAGAAATACTGCGCAAAGGGTTCTTCCAAATAAATAGTAAAAAATCGCCGCACGGTAACCGTGCGGCATTTGTTGTCTTTTCAGCTGTTTTCGCCCGTCTATTGCCTTATTTTCGTTTTACATTCGGGCAAAATCGTAGTATAATGATAGGCGAAAGTCATACCCATCATTTTTAAGGAGAAAGTTATGAATTACAGAGAAGCATCGTTGAAAAAGCACGGGGAGTGGAAGGGCAAGATCGAGATGGTCTGCCGCGTTCCCGTCGAGAACAGGGAGGCGCTTTCGCTCGCCTATACCCCCGGCGTTGCCGAGCCCTGTATGGCGATCCATCATGATGTGGAGAAGTCGTTCGAGCTCACTCGCCGCTGGAACACCGTTCCCGTCATTACCGACGGTACGGCGGTTTTAGGGCTTGGCGATATCGGTCCCGAGGCGGGCATGCCCGTCATGGAGGGTAAGTGTGCGCTATTCAAGGCATACGGCAACGTAGATGCGTATCCGCTCTGCATTCGCTCCAAGGATACCGAGGAGATCATTCGTACGATTAAACTGCTCGCGGGCTCGTTCGGCGGGATCAACCTCGAAGATATCTCCGCGCCCCGCTGCTTCGAGATCGAGACGCGACTCAAAGAGGAGCTGGATATTCCCGTCTTCCACGACGACCAGCACGGCACGGCGATCGTCTCGGCGGCGGCGCTTCTCAACGCATTGAAGCTCGCCAAGAAGGACATCGGCGAGATCAAGCTCGTCATCAACGGCGCGGGCGCGGCGGGGATCGCGATTGCGAAGTTCCTCTTAAAGCTCGGCGTGAAGTACGTGACGCTGTGCGATTCGAAGGGGATTATCTGCAAGGGCAACGATGGGCTCAATCCCGCGAAGAAGGAGATTGCGGAGATCACCAACCTCAACCGTCTGACGGGCACGCTCGCAGACGCCATGAAGGGCGCAGACGTGCTCATCGGCGTCTCCGGTCCGCACTGCATCACCAAAGATATGGTGAGATCGATGGCTGAAAAACCCATTCTCTTCACTTGCGCAAATCCCGTTCCCGAGATCGATCCGAAGGACGCGAAAGAGGCGGGCGCATTCATCGTTGGTACGGGATCTTCGGAAAATCCCAATCAAATCAACAACGTGCTCGTATTTCCCGGTCTCTTCCGCGGCGCGCTCGACGTTCGCGCAAACACGGTGAACACGGAGATGATGATCGCGGCGGCGCGTGGCATTGCAAGTTGCGTGAGCGATCGGCAGCTCTCCGTTGACTACATTCTGCCCTACGCGTACGATAAGAAGGCGCATAAGGCGGTCGCGAAGGCGGTTGCCGAGGCGGCGATCGCAACAGGCGTTGCGAAGATCAAATAAAAGGTAAACGGTAAAAGATAAAGTCCCCCGAGCGCCGCTCGGGGGCTTTTTTTATGCCTGAAAAAGGGGTGCGTAAAATAAGTTTTTTGATTTGCATAATTTTTTCGCAGTTGCAAACATTACGCATAGGAGGAATTTATGAAAAAGGTTTTGGCAATCGGCGCGTTGACGCTTGCGCTCACAACAGCAGCCGTCGTACCCGCTACGACGTATGCGGTGATGCGTTCATCCGCAGCCGACACGGCGCAGACTGCCGTCGTCGAAACCGCTGTGCTCCGTCAGGGCAGCACGGGCGGCGAGGTGAAGGAAGTTCAGCGCAGACTGAAAAATTGGGGCTACTACACGGGCGCGGTAGACGGCGTATTCGGCGCGAGTACGCGCAAGGCGGTCATCGCGTTCCAGAAGAAGAACGGACTTACGGCGGACGGTATCGTCGGAAAGTCGACGTATGCGGCGCTTGGCATGAACGAGTCGTATAACTCGCTCGACAAGAACAACAAGCCGTCGTCATCGGGAAACAACAGTGGCAATTCATCGTACACCTCGTCCGACGTATACCTTTTGGCAAAGACGATCTATGCCGAGGGCAGAGGGGAGAGCTACACGGGTCAGGTCGCGATCGGCGCGGTCATCATGAACCGCGTGAGAAGCTCGTCCTTCCCCAACTCGATTGCGGGCGTTGTCTATCAGAAGGGCGCGTTTACGGCGGTCGCCGACGGACAGATCAACCTCGAACCCAACCAGACCGCATACGATGCGGCGCGCGACGCGATGAACGGTTGGGATCCGACGTACGGGTGCCTCTACTACTATAATCCCGCTGTGGCGACGAGCGCGTGGATTTTCAACCGTCAGACGGTTACGGTCATCGGCAAGCACGTGTTTGCCATTTAAGGAGGAGTTATGGAGAAGAAAATCGGTAAAAACGTATCGAGCGGCGCGGAGAAGGTGGAGAGCGTAGAAAAGAAGGTCTCTCCCGAGGAAGTGAACGCACAGCCGCAGAAGAAGAGTAAGGCAAAGAAGTCCGCTGCGCCCAAGGCAAAGAAGAGCGAGGCAAAGAAGTCGAAGAAGCATTCGACGAGAGCGGAGAAGGCGGCAAAGGCGGAAAAAGCCGAAAGCGCTGCCGCAGAGCGCCGCATTGAAAAGGCAAAGCTGAAGGCGGCAAGAAAGGAGAAGAAGCTCCTCAAAAAGGCGGAACTCAAACAGAAGAAACTTGAAAAGAAGGCTGCATTAGAGGAGAAGAAGCTCGCGAAAAAAGCGGCGCTTGCCGAAAAGAAAGCGGAGCGCAAGGCGCGTGCTCTCAAAAGAAAGGCGGAGCTCAAAGAGAAGCGCAGCGAACGCCATGCGGAGCGCGTTGCTCGCCGCGAGCTCTTGAAGAACGAGAGCAGAGAGGAAAAGCGCAATCGCATTGCGCGTGAAAAGAAGGAGAAGCTCGCCTTAAAGCGCAGAAAGCAGGAAGCGGCGGAAAAGCAGCGTGAGCAGAAACTGAAGGCACGCGAGGCGGCGCACCAGCGCAAGGCGGAGGATCGCAAGCACAAGCGCGAAACGCGCAACCAGCAGCGCAAAAACAAGCAGCGCACGCCCGGCATCGGCGGTTGGCTGGCGGCGGTCATCTCCCTCGGCGTTGCCTGCCTTGCCCTCGCTACGGTCGTGACGGCGGGCTCCTTCCAGATGAGCGATATGACGCTCACGGCGGAGAACGGCTACCGCGCAACGCTGTATGAGATGGTGTCTGCATCCGAGGATATGGACAGCAACCTCAACAAGCTCCGCGTCGCAACGGGCGCGAACGAGCAGAGAAAGCTCCTCACGGAGATCCTCGTAGACAGCGCACTCATGGAGAACGCGCTTGAACGCCTTCCCGTGGACGGCGCGACGAGTACGGACATCTCGTCCTTTGTCAACAAGACGGGCTCGTATGCGCGCACGCTCCTTGGTAAGCTTGCCAAGGGTCAGTCCTTGACCGAGAAGGAGATGAACACCCTTTCCTACCTCTACGACGTGAATACGCGCGTCTATAACGAGCTCAACGATCTTGCAACGCACATGACGGCGAGCGAGCTGAGAGCGTTCGTCGGCGGCGAAGAAGGCGAGATGAGAAACAAGTTCGGCGAAATCGGCAGAGGCACGCACGAAGAGCCCAAGGAAGCGGTAGACGCACCGTTCTCGGGCGCGGGCAACGTGGGCGAGAACAAGCTCTCCAAGATGGACGAGATCACCGAGGCAAAGGCGGAAGAGCTTGCAAAGAACTACTTCAACAGCTATCACGTTGTAAAGACGCAGTACACGGGCGAGACGACGGCGCAGGGTGCGAGCTTCTATAACTTCGTCATGACCGACGAGAACGAGATCGAGATCTTTGCGCAGATCAGCAAGAACGGCGGCAAGCTCGCGTTCTTCGACACCTACGAGACGTGCACACAAAAGAACTTCGACTTGGAGACGTGCGATTCTTTGGCGCGCGAGTTCCTTGCGGATCTCGGTATCAAGAACGTAGAGGCAGTCTGGCTGTCCGATGCGGGCATGGTCGCAGACCTCACCTACGTGAGCGCGGTAGACGGCGTGCGGGCGTATCCGGACATGATCCGTATCCGCGTGTGCGAGCAGAAGGGACGCGTCATCGGTATGGACGCAACGCACTACCTCTTCAACTTTGACGAGGGTCGCGATCTGAAAGCGGGCATCTCCGAGGACGAGGCGCTTCAAAGCCTTTCCGGTTCGCTCAAACCGTACGAGGCAAATCTTGCACTCGTACCCGTAGACGGCGAAGAGATCCTTGTATACGAATTTGCATGCGCTTACGGCGAGGACGAATATATCGTCTACGTCGATGCGAACTCGGGCGAGGAAGTGGAAGTGCTTCGCGTTCGCGAGACGGCAATGGGTAAGTATTTGAGATAAGTTCACACGTTTTGTTGCTCTACACCTTGCCGCCTCGATACTCTCGGTGAGAGCGCATTCGCTCCACGAGCGTCTCGGTGGCGCAAGGTGGTCGCCACCTTGGTCACGCTACGCGGGTATTCTATCCCGCTCCGCTTAGCTCGACTTGCGCCGACGGCACACCGTGCCGCTCAGCAGAATGCAAGTCTCGCCGCTCATGCGTGGAAGGTGTATCGTAATGCAACAAAACGTCGTGATTGCTAAGGTCGTAAAAAGGCTTAACGGCGAAGTGAATTCGCCTTGCCTTTTTTCGGCACAATCAGTAATTTTCTTATGAGGATTGCGGAATATAAAAAACACCCGCTTCGGTATCCGAAGCGGGTGTTTTTTATTTTAAGTTTGTTACTGTTTGTCGAACGTAAATTCAATGTCGGGCTGTTCGCTGCCACTGATGAATTGCAGGAAGATTTTCTGTCCTTCGTTGAGTCTTACAAGGATCTTGTGTGCATCGGTGTTTCCCGACGTGCCGCGCGTCTCGCCGAGATCGGTAACATAGGCAATATCGTTCTCGTCGTAGTAGGTGATTTGAACTATGTCGCCGTTTGCATTCGTCGCGTCGGCAAGGGCAAACTCATAGATGCCGCTACTCTCTACGGTATAGGTTGCCCAGAAGGAAAGGGATCCTCCTTCACTCTGTACGCAAGTGATCGACTGCTGTCCGAGAGTAATGTCGACTGCGGTGCCTTGACTCGAACCGGGCTCTGCGATATTCTCGGTCACGGTGAACGCATAGCTGCCCGCGCTTGCCGCAGTGAAGTAGAAGGGCGTTCTCAGATCGATGGTCGTGAGTGTGACGCTGAGCGGCTTATTCGTCGCAGCTGTCTCGTTCACGGCAGGGGCCGCGCCGTCGGCAACGAGCGTCAATCCCGTACTCGAAGAGGAAATCGTGACGCCCTCTGCGCCTGCGGGGAGCTTCTCGGGATCGATACGGTACCACATCTTGTCGTTTGCCGCTGCGATCGTGACGTTTACGGGCGTCTCGCTGCACACGAGTTCGAGGGGGTTATTCATAACGCCGCCAAGCACGCGAAGGGAGAAACTTGCGCACTGCTGGTCGGCATTGCATACCACGGAGAAGGTATACGTTGCTAATTTTTCCTTGACGATGGGAACGTTGACGGAGCTGTTCTCCGCTACCGTATAGCTGCTCGTTCCGTCGCTGATCGTAAGACCTGCCGTGGAAGAGGTGAGCGCAACGGCATCGCTGTCGAGATTGCTGGTGAGGTTGAGTTTGTAATAGACGCGGGTATTTGCGGAAATAAAGAGTTTCTGCGTGCCGAAGTCGATCTCGATGGGGTTTTCTGCCGTACTGCCGGCGGGGCTTTGCACCGTCTTATACGTACCGCAGGCGAACATCCAGCCGTATTCATCCGTGACGGACAGTCTGTGGTCTTCGATCCACGCTTTGTTGGCTCTTGCAAACAGCGCGAGGAAGTCTTTGAGTTCGTCGTTTACAGGGTAGAAGCCCTCGTTGTTCGATACGGCTTTGTAGGCGCGGACGAAGTCGTGATAGTTGTCCTTGAACGTTTCGCCGTCGGTGAACGTGAGGTTACTTGCAAGTTCCTGACCGATCTCGTCGAAGTCGATCTCGTACAATCTCGTACCGTCGAGATTTTCTCCTCTGACGGGCGCGTCGAGCGCCGCCCAGATGAGCGCGCCGTCTTCGGTATAATAGTAACCGTCGCTGTGCTTGACTGCCTTCGTCCGCCCGTCGGGGAACAGCCAGTCAATCTTATCGTTTACCTTGTTGCTTGCGGCGATATTGCAGGGCGAGCCGAAGGGCAAAGGCGTTTCGGCGGGCTGTACGTTATTTGTGGGCAGGAATACGGGCGCCTCATATTCGCCCGTGCGCGTGATGATGAGGCGGTAATCCGCGGGCGCGGTGATATTCTTTGCCGAAATTCCGAAGAAGTAGAATGCCGCGCTTTGGATAATGTGCTCATCCGTGACTTCGATCGTATAGGAGAAGTTCTTGTTCGTCTCGCTGATGTCGTCCGCCTTGTATTGGGGATCGTCATGGATGTAGATGACCTGCGTGCTGCCGGGGTATTGCTGGAACGTCGTATCCGTCGTGCCCTCGGTGAACAGGGTGTAAATGCCCGATTTGGTGGGATGGAACAGATAGTATACCGTCGTGTCCGCGTTTGCCACGGTGCCTTCGTATACGCCCGCGTCTACCTCATAGCCCTTGTATTCGGAAGGAACGAACCGCTTGATGTCGGGATTGAGAATGTCCTCAAGATATACTGCCGTCCCGTCGCCGCTCAGGGGCGTTTTTAAGTCGTAGGAGAGGGTAATGTTTGCCGTCTTGGCTGCGGGCGTCACGCAGATAGGTCCTGCGGGCATGAGATAGTAGTCGGGGAAACCCGTAACATAGATGTTGCAGGTCACCTCGCTGTCAAACGAGAAGGTCGCCTTTCCCTCGCTGTCCACCTTTACGCTCTGCGTCTTTTCGCCCTCGACCCCGTTTGTAACGGGTGCGAGCTGCACCTCAAGGTCGGGCAATACGCTTCCGTCGGGCAGTTTGACGGTAACGGTATAGTCAAATACGGTGGGCTGCGGATCTCCGCCGCAGGCATAGAGGGCAAGCCCGCACGTTACGGTGAGCGCAGAGGCGCAGACCGCGGTGAGTGCTTTCCGAACAGATTTCATATTGAGTACCTCCAGATTACCGTATCAACGAGATACGGTATACGAAATTATACCACAAACACAGCAAAAAATCAACCGCTTATAATGTATAATTATAAATTTCCCCGAATGGAAAAAATTTAATGGGGCGCAAAGAAAAACCCCGTCCTGCGATTTGCAGGGCGGGGGAGTTTGTTTGTGTAGCGATTACTCTTTCACGAGCGTGATCGTCACAACTTTATTGTTGGGTCCTACGTTGACAACCGTGTAGGTGTGTCCTGTGGGAAGCCCCATAATGTGAATTGCATACGTCTTTCCGTCGTCGTCGAACGCGTATTTGCCGTTTGCGTCTACGGGCACGGGCATGTTGCACGATTCGAGACGGTCGTCCTCATCGGGATTTGCGGGAGCGGGATCGTTCTCACGCCCATCCTTAAAGACGCAGGTCTGAACCATGACGCCCGTAGCAGCCGAACCGTCGGGCATTTTTACGTATACCGCGTATCCCGTCTCCGTGGGTTCGTCCTCGCCGCAGGCGAAGAGGGTGAAGCAAGCGATGATGCTGACCATGAGCACCAGAAGCAGTGAAAGTTTCTTTGCAACAGATTTCATAATATTAACCTCCGTATGATTTGATTATTCGGTCGGACCGATGTGCTGGTAATAGTAAGCGAGCATCAGCCAGGTGTTGGGCATGAACACGCCGATTCCGTAGAACGTCGTGTAGATCTGCAGGATGTTTACAAGCTCCGCCGTTGCGGGGATGCAACCTTTGAGGTTGGGATCGGTCGCCGTGCTCACCGTCGCCATTGCCTGATCGCGGTAATCCTGCATTTTTTGCGTGTAATCCTTGCCGGGAACCGTGATGATCTGTCCGTCGTTTGCGAAGTCCTCGATCTGGAAGGAACCCGAAGTGTAATGGATGAAATCGAACGTAGGCGCTACGAGCGGACCGTTTTCGGTGACCATGTGCGTCATATTGTCGATATCAACGAGGTATTGCAGCGCCTGATCGGCAGTGTAATAGGTGCCGTTTCCGAAGTCGATATAGATCATGCCGCCCTTTTCGCCGTTCGCCTTCTTCTGATAGAAGCGGTCCTCGTTCTTGTCGTAGATATACTCGATCGAGGGGAGATAGATGTCTCCGGTCGCATTGCCCTCTTCATCGACTGTCGTCGTGTAGAAGCCTACGGAAGCGTGATACCAGACGTCCTTCTCCTCGCCGTCGTAGGTGACTTTGAAGTTGTACGTTCCGACGTTCTCGCTGTTGCTAAACGTCGTTCTCAAATAGTAGCGGTGACCCGCAGTGAGGTAGATGGAGAGGATGAAGTCATACTCAACGTCGTTCTGCGCGTTCATGTCGTTTACGATCATGAGTTCTTTGGGCTGAACGAAGTTCCCGTCCTCTTCCTCGATCCAGGCGAACGTCTCCATGCCCTGCATATCGACCTTTTCGCCGTAGACGTAGCGATCGCCGAAGGACTGGAAGGTGTATACGCCGCTGACCTCGGGCACGAAGTAATAGTAGAAGCCGCGCGGGTTGAGCATCTTATACACGTTGACCGTGTTGGATTCCACCGCCGTCGTTTCGGGATCGTCCAAAACGATCTCGATCGCCGAATGCGTCGTGATGGCGAGGGTGGGATCGGAAACCTGCTCCTCCGTGCCGTAGGGGGCGTAGTAGCAGCAGAATTCAAGCCACGCCTTGGGATTGACTGCCTTTTCGGATTCCGTCGCGTGTTTTGCCGCAAGCGCATTCATGAGCTTTTGCAGAAGCTCCGTAACGGGGAAGCAACCCTCGATGTCGGAAGCCTGCGCGCGGTTTGCAAAGTATTCGCCCACTTCGGAGTAGTCCTTCAAACCGTCGCCGATGTCAACGATAAGCTGACCGAGATAGACGTAGTTCCAGAAGGAGTTATCCTCGCTGTACTGCGTTCTGCCCGTGAGATTTGCAAGCAGAAGGGGTCCGTTCACGCTGCCTACGTGGTAGTAGCCGTCTTCCTGATTGAGTACGACGGTCTCGTATTTTGCATAGACGCCCGTTGTCGCATCGCGCTCGCCCGTTGCAACGTCGCGCTGAACGTAGAAGGCGTGCTCGACTTCCGTCTCCTTGACAAGGCGGATGTTCTTGATGGTCACGCGGTCGCTGCCGACGTCGTTGCTCGTATCCTTCTGATAGAGGAGACCGATGTTGTGCGTGCCCGGCGTATCGAATACGTGCGCGTAGCAGATCTCCCACTCTTCTTGGCTGATGCCCGTAATGGTGCGCGCAAACTTTCTGTCGGTGACAACATACAGAATATCTCTGCCTGCTTCCGTCTCCGCATGGAAGTCGAAGGCGACAGCCGTTCTCTTGTTTGCAATGTCCTCCTCCGTGATCGTAACGTCGAAGTACATGATCGCATAGGAGTAGGGGTGCAGGGTGTTGCCGGGGTAGACGGACTTTCCGTCTTCCGAAACCAGCCAGGGCCATGCGTACTTATCTTTTTCCTTATCTTCCCAGAAGTAGGTGAATTCGCTGCCTTCCGCCGTCGCCGCTGCGGCAATGTCCTCAACCGCAGGATTGGGAATATCCGGTTCGACGCGTTGGGGTGTGGGATCGGGGTTGGGCTCGGGATTCGGATCGGGTTCGGGCGGAACGTAGTCGTCCGCAGTGTATTGCTCGAACAGATCCGTCCAGTCCTTTTCGCTCGTGATGGAGCCGGAGTGAATGTAGGCGCAGACGCCGTAGCGGTCGATGACGACCGTCGTCGGAATGGAGCCGGAGAAGCTCACCATCGAGGTGATGCCGACCGAATCGCTCATCATGGGGAATACAAGCCCTCTCGACGCCTTTGTCTGTGCAACGGCAGTCGCGCCGTCGTAACTCGAGATCGCGAGCATCTCCATGCCGCGCTCCTTGAAAGCCTCGTCGGTTTCCACCTTGGTCTGCCAGCCACGATAAGCGGCGTTGAGGTAGGGGAACTCGCTCATGCAGGGACCGCACCAGGTCGCCCAGAAGTTGAGGAACACCGCTCTGTTCTCCTGGAGCAGTTCGGAGAGCTGATATGTCTCGTCGTCTACCGTATAGGTGAAGTCGTAGAGAACGTCGCCCACGCGGTACCGCGTGCCCTGCGGTGCGGTTCCTAAGATGACGGACGATTCAAGGCGAATGGTGAAGTTCTTGTTACTTGCGCCCGAAGTATACGATTCCTCGCAGTGGTAGCCCGCGGGAAGGTTGGAAAGCGTCACGGTATACGCCGCGGGATCGAGCATAAAGCCCGCAACACCGTCGGCATTGGTCGATGCGCGCGTCTCCTTTCCGCTTGCGTCCTTCAACGTGACGTACACGTCTTTGAGTCCGAAGCCGCCGAGCGACGTGACCGTAACGGTAAAGCGGTAATTTTCGATGGGAATGACTGTGGTTCCGCCCGAGTATGCGCCGCCGCACTTGTCGCACTTGCCGTCGTTGTTGGTATCCACGTGCGTGCCGCCGTTGGGGCAGGCGTTCGGATCGGGCATCGCCGTTTCGCACTTATCGCAGATGCCGTCACCGTTGCTGTCAACGTGCGTACCGTCGGCGCAGGGATTGTTTTCGGGGTCATCGCATGCGGCAAGACCGAAAGGCACGGTCACCGCAAGCGATGCCGCAATGCCCGTGAGCAGAAACATGCGTAATCCTTTTTTCATAATAAAACCTCCTGTTCATTGTATAAAAACAGTATAAAATCAAAATTATTTGATATTTATAGATAACTATTATAACATAGCGGTGCATAAAACGCAAGCGGAAAAGACTTCCAAATGTAAAAATCCTTATAAGGGATATATAAAATTCGAATAACGGGTATAAATGCACCTTATAGACGAATCGATTACGAGGGAGCGTTCCAACAATAAAATTGATACAAATCCGCTCTGAAAATACATTTTTATTTCAAATTCTGCAAAAATTCCGCTTGACAGTTTCACCGTTTTACGATATAATAAACACACATTTGATAAATTGTGCGCAAGTTGAGCCGCAGCACGGCGAACAAATCAACTGAATATGCAGGAATCGCCCGAGCGTTGGCGTCAGCTTCCCAAGCTGATTTAGGCGGAGTTCGTGCGAAGCCATCGAGCCGCAACGCGGCGAAGATACTCCCGTTTCCAAACGGGAGGCGAATAAATCAACCGAATATGCAGGAATCGCCTAGCGGTATGGCGTCAGCTTCCCAAGCTGATTCCGGCGGGTTCGACTCCCGTTTCCTGCTCCAAAAAAACAGCACTCATTTAGGTGCTGTTTTTTACAAATTTCCCCAATGCTATTGCCAATTATCCGATCCTGTGCTATAATGTAACAAATCAAAAGAGAGGAGTGAATATGAACTGTAAACGTTGCGGGACGGAAAATCCCGAAGAGGCGGTTTACTGCCAGAACTGCGGCAAGCGGTTAGACGGTAAAATTTCCTGCCCCGTCTGCAAGACGATTAATCAGGAAGAGGCAAACTTCTGCATTTCCTGCGGGGCAAAATTCAACGATAAAAAGATATGCACGGATTGCGGCACGGCGTTCGAGGGCAACTATTGCCCGAGCTGCGGCAAGTGCTATGTCGCTCCTGCGCAAAGCGGTAGCGCGGTCAGATCAAACGGCGATCGGCAGGGGAATAGCGCAACAAAGCCGTTTTGGGTAAAAATTGTCGATCTCGTCGGCGGGGCGCTCGCCATGGGCGCGCTGTTCTTTGCGCTCCTGTTTACCTTCTTCATCGGCATAACGGCGAGTGCCAACGGGGTAAGTGTGGACGAGGTTCCCTCGGCTTCCCTCGCGACGGGCATTTTCGACTACTTCGGGAGCGCATATACGGACATTGCCGATTCGCTCGAATTGATGGAATTTTACGACGGGTTCTTTGAATACACCGCCTACATCGGCACCGTATTCGGAACGATCGTCTCGGTTGCGACGATCGTGTGCGTGCTCATTTTCTCCATTCTGGCAATCGTCCGCTACGTGAATGCCGTGACGGGCAGGTCGGAAAAACCGTATACGGGCTTTACGCTCGCCGCCGTGTTCTCCTTCCTTGGCGGATGTATGGCGTTCAAAGCGCTGCACGCGGCGGAAATCAGTGCGAGCTCCGAGAAAATTTTAGTCGCGTTCAACGGTGCGACAACGGCGGGTATCGTGCTCTCCTGCGTGTTCCTCGGGCTCTTCCTCTGCTGTAAAATCGTATGCAACGCGAAGCGTCTCTTTGCGGAAAAGGGAATTGTTCCCGTCTGCCTTGCGGGCGTGGCGGCAATTTTGCTCGGAATTGCTCTCTACTTTGTCGGTTCGCCGATAGGCACGTGCAGCGTGAAATCGAAGTGGACGAGCGGTCCGTTTGCGGTGGGATATAGCGGAATTCTCTCGCTCGTTATTACAACGAGCGGCGGTGGCGGCGTGATCGCCGATGATTACATTTCAAGTGTCGTGCTTTCGAATATCGTATTTATCGCGCAGACCGTACTGACCGTCCTTATCGCGGTTGCGATCGGCAAGAGCCTTGCAAACGTCGCGGCAAAGCGGGGAAAGGGCAATCTCGCCTATGCCATCACTGCGGAAGTGGCGGCAGTTGCACATCTCGTGCTCGCAATCATCACCGCGCAGGTATTCTGCGAGACGGCTTTGGAGGACATAACTTATACGCTCTCCTACACGGCTCCGATCGTGCTCCTCGTCTTTGCAACGCTCGGGCTGGTTGCCACCATCGTACACGCCGTATTTTTGGGCGGACAGAAAAAAGCGGAAAGGCTTGAATAAAACGTATAAAAACGTCTCCGATTTTCGGGGGCGTTTTTTGCAAATTCGGTATTGCAATTTCGCGCGCGGTATGCTATAATCAAAATTGCGAGTATTAAAAATTTATACAAAAGAGGTATCGTTTATGAAGATGATCTACGGCGTGAAAGACCGCCCCAAAATCCCGCAGCTACTGCTCTTCGCACTGCAACAGCTCCTTGCGATCTTAGCTGCGACCATCGCAGTTCCCGCCATTATCGGACACGACATGTCACAGTCGGCGGCACTGTTCGGCGCGGGCGTAGGCACAATCGTCTACCTGCTCTTTACCAAGTTCAAGAGCCCCGTCTTCCTCGGCAGCTCGTTTGCCTTCCTCGGCTCGATGGCTGCGGCGTTCGCGGGCGGCGTATCGATGTCCGTCGGATATCTGGGCCTGCTCATCGGCGCAGTGTTTGCGGGACTTGTGTACGTTGCCATCGCGGTTGCCGTGCACTTTGCGGGCGTCAAGTGGATCGATAAGATCATGCCCGCCGTCGTCATCGGTCCGTGCGTTGCCATCATCGGACTTTCGCTCGCGGGGAACGCCATCGGCGATCTCTCGAAGGGGAGCGTGCTCGACGCGGCGCTCAACCCCGTCGGCTCGCCCTACATCGCAATCTTTTGCGGACTTGTCACGCTCGGTGTTACGATTGCCTGCTCCGTCTACGGCAAAAAGTTATTGAAGATGATTCCGTTCATCATAGGCGTGCTTGCGGGCTATGCCGTTGCGGCGATTTTCACGGGGATCGGTTATGCGGCGGACTGCGACGCGTTGAAGATCGTCAATTTCAGCCTATTCACCAAGATGCAGTGGTATCCCGACTTCTCGTTTATCACCGCGTTTAGCGGCGGCTATGACTTCGCGGGCTCCAACTTCGGGTCGTATCTTGCGACCATCGCGGTTGCGTACATTCCCGTCTCGTTCGTCGTGTTCGCAGAGCACATTGCCGATCATAAGAACATCTCTTCCATCATCGAGCAGGATCTTTTGAGCGATCCCGGTCTTTCGAGAACGCTCCTCGGCGACGGCGTCGGCTCGATCGCGGGCGCGCTCTTCGGTGGTTGCCCGAATACGACGTACGGCGAATCGGTGGGTTGCGTGGCGATCTCGGGGAACGCCTCGATCGCGACGATCTTCGTCACCGCGCTCATGGCGATCGTCGCCGCATTCATCGCACCGTTCACCACCTTCCTTGCGACCATTCCGAGCTGCGTCATGGGCGGCGTGTGCGTGGCGCTCTACGGCTTCATCGCGGTGAGCGGCTTGAAGATGATCCAGAATGTCGACCTCGGCGATAACCGCAATCTCTTCGTCGTGTCCGTCATTCTCATTGCGGGCGTGGGCGGCATGACGCTCAACTTCGGCAAGATTACGATCACGGAAGTTGCGTGCGCGCTCATCTTGGGCATTCTCGTAAACCTCCTTGTCAATATCAAGAAGGATAAACCGCAGGCGGCTATCGAGCCGCTTCCCGAAGAAGTGAAGGAAGAGGCGGCAATTTCGAAGGAAGATGTACAAGTAAACGATAAAAAAGAGGAATAAACAAATGGAAAAATTCAGTAACGTATTTGTATTCGATCATCCGCTCATCAAGCACAAGGTGTCGATCCTTCGCGACAAGAGCACGGGCATGAAGGAGTTCCGCGAGCTCATCGAGGAGATCACGACGATCATGACGTACGAGAGCATGCGCGACGTCAAGCTCGAGCCCGTCGTCGTGGAAACGCCCCTCGAAAAGACGACGCAGTACCGCGTGCCCGAGGAATCGATCGCCATCGTGCCCATTCTCCGCGCGGGGCTCGGCATGGTCAACGGCGTGCACAAGGTATTCCCGACGGCGCGCGTCGGACACATCGGCATGTACCGCGACGAGGAGACGCTCGAACCGCAGGAGTACTACTGTAAACTGCCCGAGGGGATCGAGAACAAGACGGTGTTCGTCGTCGATCCCATGCTTGCGACGGGCGGCTCGGCGTGCGACGCGCTTGTCGCACTCAAAAAGCGGGGCGTGAAGAACATCAAGATGATGTCCATC
>CAMWQK010000003.1 GCA_947176445.1 uncultured Clostridia bacterium
TGCCGTGCAGCCGCTGCTGCTGATTTTGAAGGAATCAGCCGCGCCCTTGTTCTGCTTGACGATGACAAGCGTCTGTCCGTCGGGCGAGATCGCCGCGAGCGAGCCGTCCTGATTGGATTTTACGCCGTCGTCGATATCGACGATCGTGTAGCCCTTATTGATATACTTGGTGTACTGACCGCTCATGTAGTACGCCTTGGAGAGCACGTAGTCCTGATAGTTATAGCCGAGTGCAGCAAGATCGACGCTCTGCGCCGCAGCCTCTTCCTGCGTGTAGTAGACGCCCTGAATGAGACCGTAGTTGGTGCCGCTCTTCATCTGCCCGACCATGTCTTCCACGCCCTGCCAGAACACGTATGCGTCTGCACCGCTGTGTTTGACGGTGTTGAGAATGCCCTGCGTGTATTCAAAGCCCGTCGTCATCACTTCGGAATCGTACTCCGATCCCGTCGTGTAGCAGATCTCGGACATGTGGATTTCCTGACCGTTCTGCTGTGCCGCACGGTACATCTTCTGTGCGGTGTCCGGAGTGTAGCTGTAAATATGGTAGGTCAAACGGTTCGCACCGTTGATAACGTCCGGATCGATGTTCTTACCGTTCGTATACGCCGTCCATGCCTTATCGGTATTCGTCTCATCGCCCCAGTTATAGACCGTGCCGTACTTTTCGTTGAGCCCGCGCGCCTCCATCTCCTCGGCAAGCAGCTTGGTGATTGCAACCTGCTGTGCGGACGAGAAGTGGCAACCTTCCTGGTCGCCGCCCTCCGACCAATACTGGTAGGAGTTGTGCGATTCGTTGAAGGGCTGAATATTGTCGAGCTGGAAGCCCTGTCCGACAAGGTACTCATAGACGTCGAGAAGGTATTTTACGAACTCCTTGTTGTGCGCCTCGTCGTTGATGAGGTTTCCGCTCTTATCCCCGTCGGGTGCACCCGAAGAGCAGCCCGATCTCGTCAGCCAGTAAGGGGGCGAGTTGGAGTAGTACTCCGTAAGCAGATCCCCTTCGCTCTGGCGATAATTCTGGAGCCAGTCGAGCACCCAGAGCTGTTTCCAGTCCGGCGTCTCCTGCCACGGGAGCGTGCTGCCGTCCTCCGCCTCATAGAAGTACTTATCGTTGGGGATATAGGTTACGCCCTGTCCTGCGCCCGCAGCGCCTGTGTAGGTCTTTGTTCCCTCGGGAAGCTCCTGATCTTCCGCAAGTTTGGTTGCCCCTTTCCATCCGGGGGTATTACGGTCGCCCGTCATGTGGGTGTGCGTAGGATCGTCCCCGCCGCCCACGTTATAGCGTGCGATATTGAGGTTCAATCCGCTCTTGCCGTAGATTGCCTCCATGATCTCTTCACGCTTGGTAAGCCCGCTCGAACCGACACGCGTCCAATCGCCGATCTCCGTCGCCCACCAGGAGAGGGAAAGACCCCAACCGTCAAACTCCTGGAATTGTTTGGAAACGTCCAAATTATACGTATGATCGTACGAAGCCGCGGAAACCGGAATCGCCAAAACTCCACCGGCAAGCGTTGCCGCGAGGAGCAGGGAATTCGACGCAAGGGCTATTTTTTTCTTATTTAAGGTTTTCTTCATGATTTCTCCGCCTTACCTTATTTTCCGTCTTTTTAATAAATTTAATTCCCTTATCAAAGTTCTTTTTCGCCGACGGCAAACGCCGTCGGCGAAATGAACTCAGCTAAAATTTGTTAGTGCTTAGTTGTTCTTCTCTTTCTTGCGAAGGCAAACCAGCGCGCAGACAGCTGCAAGTCCTGCAAGTCCGCTCATCGCGCCGACGCTCATCGCACTGCCGCAACCGCCTTCGAGCTTCTCGATGGGAGCGGTCTTGGTGTCGGTGTAGTCCTTACCGTCGATCGTTGCCTTAGCGGTGTAGGTCGTAACACCCTCTTCATCCTTCGTAGCTTCCTTCGTCACTTCGGAAGTGATGGTCGCGGTAGCTTCCTTGGTATGCGTAGCATCGTGTTTGCAGACGAGTTTCACCGTCGCACCCTCCGTGCCGTTCCAAGTCCAGGTAGCCGTGTAGTCGTGACCGATCGCCGCTACTGCGGGAGCTGCGGTGATTTCCGTCGTGCAAGCCTCGTCGGAATACAGCTTGTTGCAGACCGAGCAGCTCCAGTATTCACCGGCGCCTGCAGTCTCGCAAGTAGCTGCGACTGCATCGTGATGAACCTTCGTGTGACCTTCTGCGATCGTGGGAACTGCCTCAATCTCGTTCTCACCGTTCTCGTCGGAGAACAGCTTGTGGCAGACTTCGCACTGCCAGTACTCGCCGTTGCCTGCCGTGGTGCAGGTTGCAGCAACTGCATCGTGATGAATGATCGTGTGCTGTGCGGGGATTACAGGGATCTCGTCGATGACCGTATTGCCCTCAGCATCGCTGTAAAGCGTGTGGCAAACGGAGCACTCCCAGTACTCGCTATTACCTGCCTGCTCGATGGTGGGAGCAACTGCATCTACGTGAACGATCGTGTGACCAAGCGCATCGATCGTTACCGTCTTGACATCGGTATACGTATCATCGCCAACCGTAACCGTTGCGGTATAGGTCGTGGAACCGCCCTCTTCGCAGGTAGCAGCCACTTCAGTGGTCGTAACAACCGCGTCAAGCGTATCCACCGCGGTGCAGCCTTCGCGCTGGCAGGAAACGGTTGCGCTCTCGCACTCGTATTCGTTCCAGTTCCAAACGATGTTCTCGTAATCCCAATTGTGACCAAGTGCAGCGAGCTCCTCGGTCGTAGTCTTTATTTCCGTGCCTGCCGTTGCGGTATGCGTCTTAACGCCCGTCGTCGTGCAGGTGGGAGCCGTCGTCACTACGTGCGTGACAGTTGCCTGTGCAGCATCTTGACTGTCTCCGCAGACGGAGCAGGCTGCCGAGTAGGTAATGGTGTAATCAGCCGTCCATTCGCCCCATGCAACTTCGTTATAAGTATGATGAGCCGCGATTGCTTCCGTCTTGGTATCGGTATAAGTCTGCTCTTCGACCGTAGCCGTTGCGGTGTACGTTCTTACGCCGTCCGTCGTGCAGCTCTCTGCCGTCGTTACCTCGTTCGTAACAACCACGTCAACCGTGTCCGTCTCCTCGCAACCTTCGCGCGAGCAGGCAGCGGTCGCCGTCGTGCATACATAGCCGTCCCAGTTCCAGGTCATGTGCTCGTAGTCGTAAGCGTGACCAAGCGCATCAATCGGCGTAACCGTCTCGCAGACGTTGGTGTATTCCTGTCCGTTATAGGTGATCTTAGCGGTATAGGTGATCGATCCTGCCGCCGTGCAGGTGGGCTCTACTCTCGTAGAAGTAACCGTTGCGTTTTCAACCTGCTCACCGTCGCCGCAAGCGCACTGCGTGGTTGCGGTTGCGCTCTCCGTGCCCGTCCAAGTCCACACGATGTTCGAGTGGTCGCCAAGGTTGTGCACTTCGGTGTTGACCGTCTTCTGGTATACGAGAATGTAGGTCAGAACGCTTTCCTGCTTGCCGTTGTTACCGGTACATTTCGTGTTTACTGTCAAAGAAGCATCGTTTGCTCCGAGCGTGCTCTCGCAAACACCTTTCGCGCTAGCATTGTCGGTAGCCGGACCGTTGAAGGTCACCTTTTCTCCGCCGGTTGCCTGAATTTCATAGGGGCGGTTCTTATCCCATTGAGCCCAGTGCTCCGTAGCGCCGACAACTACGCCGTAAGTTCCGGCATGCAGATTGTCGAACTGATAGTTGAGGGTACACGTCTGAGTGCGGCAGGACTGCTCAAAAGGATAATCTACGTACTCAGCTCCTCCGGTGAACGGATCGCCGTTTTTGTTGGTACCCGTGGTGTAACCGTAGCCGGTCTCTGCGCTGTACGCACCGTCCGCAATGAGAAGATCACCCACTGCTGCTCCGCCCAGGTTCACGAAGTACTTGATGTTTTTAGGAAGAACGGTAACGGTACCCGTAAACTCCTCATCACCCACCTCAATGGTAACATTAACCTTATCGAGAGGGCGCGCGTTGTTGATAGCCGTCTGGCTCGCTTCGGTGAGATTTGCCGTGGTTTTACCCGTACCATCGGAAGCAGTTACCTGAATTGTAGTTGCTTCCTGTTCAACGTAGGTGGGGAATCCGTACGTAAGCGGTCCATAATCCACCGTAGATACTAAAATCCAGTTAACATATACAGTATTCTGCCCTTCCTGCTCACCAAATGTCAGGGTAACAAAATAATCATCGCCTTCCTGAACACCAACAATCGGCTCGGACCAAATTAAGGAAGAGATATATTCTGAATTCTGACCGTTTTCAGCCGATACCTTCACGGGCGAAAGATCGTTGATAGCCCACTCGAATTCACATCTTCCCCATCCGCCGCCATAGGTTCTCGTACCGTAGGTAATTTTCAGGGGAGTCGTATTGTCGTCGACTTGGAACTTATAAACAATTCTTCCTTCCCCCATGTTATTGGGACCTTCATTGATATGACGAGCTGTATTGTACCCATCATTAGTTGCTTCCGTGGCATCGGTCTTACCGGTACGCCACCAGTCACCCAAACCGTAATCGCCTGCATCAGGCGTAGAAAGACCCCATTGTTTATGGGTTGTTTCATCCTCTCCGTATAACTTATCCGTAACAGAGTTATACAGAGTTGTGCATCCCTCTTTCGTGCCGTATGTGAGGTCATGCGCCTCCATGTACTTCGTATCGGTCGAGCTAGGGTCACCGCCTCTACCGCGGTCACTTACATTACCATCGCCATCTACAAAGTTACCCGCATCTACGTAGTAGTACGCTCTTGCCGTGTTAGTCTCATCCGCAGAAGCCGCTACGCCGCCGTGAAGAAATGCAAGCCCGCCCGTGAGCGATACCGCCATCAGGGCAGAACAAGCTAAAATTGCTCCACGCTTTTTTGTGCTTACTTGTTTCATAATTTCCTCCTTAAAATTTATAGGACCCTTTTGATTTTTAATTTCGAACTATCTCTGCGGGGCGGCGGGATCGCCGCCCGCAAATGACCGAAGATTAACCCTTGACTGCCGAGAAGACAATCGAACCGATGATCTTCTTCTGGAATACCGCGAAGATCACGATGATGGGAACGAGCGAGATCAGCGCTGCCGCAAGGGAGCGAGGGATCTGCGCAAGCGAGCCGCCGCCGTTATTCAAACGGTTGACGAGCAAGGGAAGCGTGTACCAATCCTTATCGGTGACGAAGAGCAACGGACCAAGGAAGTCGTTCCAGTTACCGATGAACGAGAGGATCGCCTGTGTTGCAAGCGCCGGCATGAGGAGCGGGAAGATAACGGAGATGAACGTCCGCGTATAGCCCGCGCCGTCAAGACGCGCTGCTTCCGAGATACTGTCCGGAATGCCATAGAGGAACTGACGAAGGAAGAACACCGTCGTGATCGATCCGAAGAACTTCGGAATGATGATCGCGAGAGGACCGGTCGTCAAGCCCATCGCACCGAACAACCATGCCTGCGGCAACATGATGACCGCGAACGGGATCGTCATCGTCGAGAGCAGGACAAGGAACACAATGTTCTTACCTACAAAGTGCAGCTTTGCGAATGCGTATGCGGCGAATGCCGATACGACGATCTGTACTGCAACGACGGGTACCGTCGTCAGAATACTGTTGAAGAAACCGCGGATAATGCCGCCTTCCATTAAGTAACCGCACTCTTCCCACATCTGGGCGTAGCTTTCGAACGACCACGTGCTGGGGAAGAACGTCGTGTACAGCTCCGTATAGTCCTTCATGGTTGCAAACAGCATCCAGATGAAGGGAAGGAGCATGAGCAGTGCGCCAAGCGCAAGCACTACCGTGATGACGATGTCGCCAATAAGCTTGGGCGAAATGTGGAACTTTTTCTTCTCGGGTTCGGCGGGCGTAGCCGCGGGAACTTCGGGAATTGTTTGCGTCACGTTTTCCATGATTATTCCGCCTCCTGTTTTCTCTTATCTACGTACATCTGGATCACCGTGATCACAATGATGATGAACGCGAGGATCCAAGCAGCAACCGACGCAAGTCCGAGGTTACTGTTACCGAAGCACCAGTATACGAACGAAACCGACGTCATAGCGTTGTTGTTTATACCGTATTCAACGAGAATGAACGGCTCGTTGAACATCTGCATCGCACCCATCAAGCCCGTTACGAACAGGTAGAAGACGATGGGATACAGTGCGGGAAGCGTGATCTTGATGAGGATCGTCCAGGCGTTTGCACCGTCGATCTTCGCTGCTTCGAGCTGATCGGTCGAGACCGACTGCAAGCCTGCGATGAACATGAGCGCCGTATACCCTACGCCCTTCCAAACCTGTAACAGAATGACCGTGACCGCGATACCCGCGTCCGAAACCAGCCAGTCGATAGACGTGCCGAGCATGTTATTGATCGAGCCGTCGAATGCGAACAGGTTCTGCCAAATGATCGTGACTGCAACGATACTCATGACGCAGGGCAGATAGTAGATGATACGGAATATCTGTACGCCGCGCATCGGGCGGTTCATGGCGAGTGCCAGGAACATACCAACGATCATACCGATCGGAAGCTGCAACGCAAAGATGAGCGTGTTTCCGAATGCCTTCCAATATACTGCCGAGTGGATCCCGCCGAAGATCGCAGCGAAGTGATCAAACCCCACAAACTCCGACTCGAAGAGACCCGTGATGCCGTCCCACTGATAGAACATTGCCAAAATCGACATGATGAGCGGAATGGCGGTGAATACGAAGAGCCCGATGAGCATGGGTGCGACATAGATCCATCCGATGATGTTTTCTTGCCACAGCAGTCCCCTCTTTTTGCGGCCCTTCTGATTGTCTTGACGAACTTCTACCGTAGGTTGAAATTCATCTTTTACCTCAGTTGCCTGTTGAATTTCTTCCATTATAAAGCTCCTTAGTTATTCTTTGTTGCGTCGTACTGACCCTGCATGTTGGTGTGGATCTCCGTCCAGTTCGTGCTCGTGAACTTCGAAACTGCGTTTTCGTCTGCCGTCCAGATGAGCGAGAGCTGGTCGTTCAGAGGCTTGAGCCATGCCTCATCGTACGTGGAGTACGATGCGGGGAAGAAGCCGTGATCACCGCTGATGACGTCGAGGTAGATGCCGCGCGTCGAAGGCGAATACTTCGCGTCGTTTTCGGGGTTCGTGTAGTCTTCCGCCCAATCCTTGATGAGGGGAAGGGAGATCTGCTGCTGCATGAGCTGGTTCTGCGTGGTCCTCGAAAGGAAGGAGAGCGCGATTCTCTTCGCGATGTCGCCCTTCGTCATCGCTGCGCAGTCCTTAGAAACAACGTAGCCTGCCGACTTGATGAGACCCTGCCACTGCTCGTCGCCCTTGTTCTCCGTCGGCCAAGCCATGACGCCCCAGTTGTCGCCGCCGTCCTTGTTGAAGAAGTCGTTATAGTCACCGACCTCCCACGAACCGCACGCGCCGTAGAAGCAGACTCTGCCCGACGTGAAGTTCTGATACGTTGCGCCACGATAGTTACCCGCGCCGCACTGTACGAACTCTGCCTGATACTGAATTGCCTTGTAGAGCGGGGTGCCCTCTTTGATCTCGCCGACCTTGCCGCTCGCTCTGCCGCCCGTGAGGTCCATGAGCGGGGAAGTCGTCGTGCTCTTGTCGTCCGAGAAGGACTTCGCAAGGATTTCCACGGAAGGGATATCGCACGCATACTCGGCGGCACCTGCGTTGTCATGGATGATTTTGCAGACCTGCTTGAACTCTTCCCAGGTGTAGCCGGTGTAGTCGTCCTGATAAGGAAGCGCATAGCCCGCGTCGTTGACCTTCTTCTCGAACTTCTTCAGAAGCGTCTTGTTATAGCCGAGCTGCTGCGTACTCAGATCCTTGGGGAATGCGTACAGGTGATCGTTCGGATCGCCGATCTTGCCCGTCGTGGGGTTGTAGCGATACATGTTGAGCGCCGTGTCATAGATCGTGCTCAGGTTTGCGATTGCGTTCGCCGAACCGTTACCCATCGTGTCCGCATAGTCCTGCAAATCCGCAACCATGTTGCCGTACTGCAAGAGTTCGTTCGGACGAACGTAGAAGATATCGGGCGTCGAACCGTTCTGAATGTTCGCCTTCAACGTCTGATAGTAGTTGCTCTCCTGCTCAGCGCTGAACGTGATCGTGTATTCGATCCCCTCCTCTGCGAACTCCTCCTTCAAGTCCTCTTCCATCTGCTTGAAGTAGTTCCGGTAGAACGTCGTCTCCGTGCTGTTTGCAAGCAGGAAGACGGTGATGTTCGTCTCCGGATCCTTTCCGCAACCGGCCAAAGCGCCGATTGTCGATGCAGCCATGATTGCAGCTGCAGCCACTGCCACTACCTTTTTCTTTTTCATAATACTCCTCCATACCATTTTTTTTATTTTATTTTATTCGGGTTGCCCCGCTTTTACCGATAAGATATCCACACTCGCAAGAGTTGCGTCTTTGCCGAGCGCCTCTACGTAGAGGTACAGATCGCCGCTCCATGCGGGACACCAGTACAGCTCGTATGCGTCTCCGCCGTGAAGCGCGGGCGCATGATCCCAGCTGACGATCGCTCTTCCGATCACTCTGCCGTCCGCAACGCCCGTAATCTTGACGTTCTTGCCCTTGAACACGAGCCGGCTCTCCTCTTTCGCGTCGATGTGAATATGCAGCGCGGTCTTGTCTTTGACCTCCAAGGGAAGTTTGATCTCTTTCCCTTTTCCTGCCATCGTGCACATCTCGCTCGCCGTGAGCGCACGGATCTTCGTGGGATTTACTTTGTCGATATGCAAGATCGTTACGCTACCGCAGTTCTGCGTCCAGATGCGCTTTCTGTATACAAGCGTGAGCTCGCGCGTTTCGCCCTGTTTGAAGTGCTTCGTCAGCTCGAACGAACCGTAGTCGCATTCGCCGATGAGCGCGCCGTCGAGATAGACCGCTACGTCGGTATTTTCCGTCGTCTTGACGATCAGCCGCTCATTCAGCCGCGTGACGGGAAGCGAGTAAGCGCAGATCGCGGGCTTGCGCGTGGTGTTCCACTTGTCAACGCTCAGCCGTACGGGGAATTTCGCCTTCTTTTCGAGCTTCTTCAAGCCGTACTCCTCGAGCAGCTCGAAGTCGCAGCGCTGTACCTTCTGCTTTGTCATGACCGTGCCGAACGAGGTCACGCCCTTCTTGCAGGAAGTGCGGATCGCGGGAGATTGCGAATCGTCGAAGTTGCTGTGCCCCCACTTTTCTGCCGTTACTTTATAATTGCCGTCTGCGGAAGCGGGAAGAACCTTGTCTCTGCCGTCCGCATAGTAAGTGTCGCTGTCAAGCCCCGCCGCCTCTACTTTCAGAAGATCGCAGGGATGCTCCACAAAGAGCTCCTTGCCCGCGGGAAGCTGCAAATCGTATTCAAGCACGCCCTCGTTCACGTTCAGCCCACCGAAGTGCGTCGTGCCGTTCGGCTTCACCTCGCGCGAAGCGGGAACAGTCTCCGCAAGGCAGAACCCCGTAAGCGGTTTTTCCGTATACGTGCCGATGACGACGGGCGCGTCCTTGGTGAGAAGTTCGAGCGCCTCCGTGCGACCTACGAACTTCACGCTGACGCCGTGCGTCTCTCCGTCCTTCGTGAAGAGCTCTTCCCCTGCGCCGAAGTCGAGCCCGACGAGCGGCTCACCGCCCTCGTTGAGGAACACGAGCTCGGTCGCGTTTGCAATGATCGGCTCGCGCGTCGCCCTCGTAATATGAGCAGGAATGCCTGTGGACGAAAGATCGAGCCCGAACAGGAAGACACGAGCGCGGCACTTCGGAACTTCCGACGTGACCGTCTCACCTTTATATGTAAATGTAATGCTGCCCGTTTCCGAGAAGTTGGGAACGCAGACCGCCGCGCCGCCGCCGAGAAGCTCCAAAACGCGAAGTCCCCCTTCCGTCGTTACGAACGAGCACTCCGTGGGAGTGACCGTATCCTTGCTCGGAAGCGATCCAGCGAGCGCCTGACCTGCCGTCTTAAAGAACGCCGAGAAGAGGATCGCCTCGTGCGCCTCCTCGCGGTAGTTCCCCGCAACGTCGATCATCGACCAGAAGTCGTAGAGCGTTGCAAGCAGTGCATCGGGCGAACCCCAGTTATTCACAGCCTGATAGTATTCGAAGTTGATCCCCGCGACCTGATTGTACGCGCCGAGCAGCTTCGATCCGCACGAGAGCTCTCTGCGCAGAATGAAGTGATCGCGGTTGGTCTCGGAGACGAGAAGCGGCTTGTTGATTTCCGCAAAGCGCAGTCCGTACGCCTGCAATTCCTTATCGAATGCAGGATCGAGACTGTCGGGATAGCAGTTGAGCGTTGCGTTCAAGCCCTTCGCGAACCCGCCCGCGCGCGTAGCGTCAAACTGACCTGCGCAGCAGAAATAGGGGATATCATTAAGATAAGGGCGTGCAATCTCGGCAAGTTTGCCCGTGTATGCCTCGGGATCGGGGCAGTCGAAGAAATCGAGCTCGTTCTCGATCTGGAGCAGGATGACGCTGCCGCCGCGCGGATAGGTGTAAGGCGCGATCTCCTTCAAAATCGCACTGTACCACTTCTCCACTTCGGCAAGGTACGCCTTATCGGCACAGCGAATGGGCATACCCGATTCGAGAATGCGCGCCGGCAATGCGCCGCCGTTCCACTCCGAACAGATATAGGGACCGGGACGGGCAATCACATACAGCCCCGCCCGACTGAGTTCTTCCAGGAAGTAACGCACGTCGCGCTCGCCCGAAAAATCGAACGAACCGTCCGCACGCTCATGATAGTTCCAAGGGAAGTATACGTCCACGCAGTTGTAGCCCGCGTTCTTTAACTTTATAATACGGTCTTTCCACACTGCCCGCGGCAAACGGAAATAAAAGAGCGAACCGCACAGCAACACTTCGTACTTGCCGTTCAGCTCGACTCCCTGCTTTGTTAACTTGACCGCCTTCATTTCCTGCTTATCGTTCATTCTGACCTCTCGCCTGACGCATCGCTTTGCCGCGCGATGCCCTGTGTATATTGAAAATACGTAACGAAAAATGTTCCATTCGTTCCGTGACAATAATATAATTCAGTCACAAACAGATGTCAATAATCGATAGCAAAAAGAGTAATATTGTCCATAAAATGCCCTTGTTTTTATTGAAACTTGCCTTTTTTATGGAGAATTTTCTTTTTTTGTAAAAAAAACCGTTTCTGAGGGCAAAATAAGCCGATTTTACCCGTAAAGTGGGCGTAAATCGGCGCAAAAAAAGAGACCGCCACGAAGAATTTTACTCCGTGGCGATCCCGAAATATGTTAATTTACTTCTTGAAGAGGCGCAAAACGGGCTTTTTCATAATGCCGACGTCAGTCAGAGCATATTCGTACGACCAGCAATTCCCGCTTGTATACCACATCGAAGGTCCCTTCCACTTGATGGGCACGCAGGCGTGCAGTGCGCCGAACGAGTTGATCCTGCTCGCATAGAGCGTGAGTTCCAGCACGTGCTTGCCCGCCGAAACGTCCGGAATGTGCAATTTATAGGGCGGAAGCACGACCTTGCCCGTCTCCTCACCGTCAAGTTTTGCAGAGATGAGCGCGCCGTGATAGAAATCCGCCGTCACGCACAGCTCCCCGCCCCCGCACTCGAAAGGAATGCGGTAGGTGATCGCCGCGCCGTAGAACGGCATGCCCTGCCCCGTAATCGAGCCGTAGGAAATTCTCTCGCGCCGCTTCGTGATGATCCAGTGCGAGCCCTCGGCGTGTACGCCGAAGTCCCCGAGCAGGAAGAAGTTTTCAAGGCTCACGCGCTCCCCCACGGCAGCGCGCAGAACGAGCTCGTTCTTCCCCTTTTTCAAGTTCGGCAGGCGCATTACGCGGATCGCCTCGTCCGTGAAATATCCCTCGTCCGCGATCGAAATGTCTTTTCCGTTGAGTTTGACTTCGCACAAATTCTCATAGGCGAGCATGCACGGCGTCTCCACCTCGCTCTCGAACGTAAAGCGCAGGTGCGGGAACACCGAAGGCTCCTTCGCCTCGATGCACCAGGGCTGTTTATCCTGTCCGTCCGCGGCGGGATAGCCGAGCCGCTTTCTGATCGCGCTGTCGATACGTAGCATCTCCTCCCGCGGGAAGTACTCCTTGCCGTCGAGCGACCACTCGCAAAGGTCGAGCACGGCGACGTTCGACTCGCCGAGCACGACTTCCGCATCGTCGGGAATGCCGATTTCTTCCGTTGCGCATATGTACTGCTCTGCAACCGTCGCTTCTTTTCCGTCCTTTGTGGGGCTGAGGCGCAGCAGAAAGCTATCGAGCGGATATGCGGCAAGTTCCGTCTCCGTCCATTCGCCACAAACGCGGCTGGAAAGTTCTTTGATATCTCCGCTCAGCGTATCGTAGAGTTCTATATGATATGCACCCTTCACGCGCACTTTGAGCCGCTCGCGGTTGCAATCCGCGCCGTCCGTGCGGGAGGGCGAATCGCCGTGCGCGAGAAACAGCCATCTGCAATCGCCGTCCTCACGCAGATTGTACAGCCAGTCGCGGGAACGCTTGCCCCGCTCTCCGAATATAGAGATCTCCCGCTCCGCCTCTAAACACTGCAAAATCTCCCGCTCGGCAAAGGGAACTTTTTCGGCGAGGGCATACAGCTCCTTTGCGTCCTTCCCCGCCTCCGCGTCTACAAGGGCAGGACAAGCGCACATGATGAGCCTGCCGCCCTTCTTCGCAAAGCGCGCGAGCGCGTCTACCGTGCTTTGCCGCACGGTTACAAGCGGCGGCACGATGACGGCGGAATAGTTCATCTCCCCGATCTGAAGTCCGTTCGCCGTCTCCCGATACTGCTCGGGGAGCAGGCTCTCGCTGATAAAGTCGAAGTCGATCTGACCGCGCAGCAGCCACTCCGTGAGATCAGAAAACCGCCGATCGAGCGCATCGCCCTCCGCCGCGTGCTCCCGCACGCCGTTGACGAGCCAGGCGCTCTCCTCGGGATGCAGAACCGCCACTCTGACGACGGGCTTTCCGCGCGTGAGCGCCGTGTTCAACCGCGCAAAGTGATCTTCAAGGTATCCGTACTCTTGATACCAAGCCGACTGATAGCCGATACTTGCGGGATAATCGCGCTTCGCAGAGCCGCGCATGCTCGTCCAGAACAGGTGCGGAACGCGCAGGGTAACGCCGAGCGCGGCTTGCCAGTCCCCCTGGAACTTGTGTCCGCGGAAGTCGAAATCCCAGCCCGTGACGCCGTACAGCTCGCTCATGACGCCCTCTCTGCCGTACTGGTGCGCCGCGGACTGCGCCTGCTTGGCGGTATTCCACTCGCGATTGTCGCAGAGCATATCGATGCCGGGGATGGTAAAGCCGCGGTAGTGCCGCATTGCCTCGCCCACGGCACACATCTGCGTAAGAAGCGTCGGCTCTTCGAGGACGTGCCCCGTAAACGCGATGCCGTGCTCCTCGCACCACTGCCCCACGCGGTCGCAGTACGATTCCGCCATCAGCTCCGTCAACGTGCGGTAATATTGATAGCGCGCCTTCGAAGGCGCATCGCCCGACAGGTTCCATACGACTTCGGGAAAGCGGTCGAGAAGATCGTAGCCGCAGCGGGCGGAAAATTCTTTGAGCAACACCTGTGAGAAGGGCAACTCCGTATCTTTATTGTCCCGCGCGAACTCCTTCAGGGTAAAGCGCAGATAGTTGGGCTCGTCACTGAAGATCGCGGGGACCGCCTTGCCGAACTCGTCGCCCACCTCGCGGCGGTACGCCTCGTGCGTCACGCGCAGAAACTCCTCCACCGCCTCGGGATTGAGGATGTCCGCATAGGTATAGCCGTTGAACCTGCCCGAGCACTGCTGCAACAGGCGGTATAGATACCACTTCTCCCCCTTTGCCTGCGTTTCGAGCGAAATGCGCGCGTACGAGCCGAGCCTGTCTGCCTCGTCGAACACGAGATCGTAGACGGCAAGGAGCTTCGGCTCGCGCGTTGTATCCGTCTTTGCGGAAAACTCCTCGGGCGGGAGCAGAGAAAGGCAGACGGTCTGACGGCGGAACTCCTTCTTCTTCGTCACAAGTCCGCCCGCATACCCGCTCGGCCAGCGATCCTCGTCGTAGAGATACGCGAGCATATCCTCCCTCTTCGCGTGCTCCACGCACGAGCGGACAAGCCCCATGAACTCTTCGCCCAAGTATTCGGTCGCCAGCCCGCTCCGAACGTGCATGAAGAACCCGCCGAAGCGCATCGCCTTCATATCGTCGATCCTGCGGTTTAACAGCTCTTCATTGAGGGCGCAGTTCCAGGAAAAGAACGGCGCGCCCCGATACTCCTTCGTCGGGTTTCGGAAGAGCTCGGAAGACAGGCGGGATTTTTTGCTCTCTCTATATAACATAATGTTTCTCCTTGTTTACGCTCATATTATATCACTGCGGTTTTCTTTTTTCAAGAGGAAACGCGGCAAAAATAAAAAACAACGGATGTGCATAACCACACCCGTTGCTTTTTTAACTTGTTGTTTTAACCCTTCATACCCGTAATGGCAATGCCCTCTACGAAGTAGCGCTGTGCAAACACGTAGATGAGCGTTGTGGGAATGAGCGCGACGACCGCGCCCGCCATGACGGTGGGAAGGTCCTTCAAATTTCCGCCGCTGAAGAACTGCAATGCGATCTGAAGCGTATACTTCTTCTCGGACACGAGATAGATGAGCGGTGCAAGATAGTCGTTGTACCCTGCAACAAAGCCGAGGATCGCCTGCGCAAAGAGCGCGGGCAGCGAGAGCGGAAGCATGATCTTCCAGTAGATCCCGATGTAGCCCATGCCGTCCAGCTTGGCTGCCTCCAACAGCTCGTCGGGAATTCCCGAAAAGAACTGCCGCAGGAAGAATACGCACGCCGCCGAACCGAACATCGCAGGTACCATGAGCGGGAAGTACGTATCCGTCAGGTACAGATAGTCGTAGATGATATACGACGGAATGAGCATGACAATGCCGGGGAGCATCATCGTGAACAGCAACAGCGAGAACATGAGGTTCTTTAAGCGGAAGCGCAATTTTGCGAACGCATACGCCGAAACGCTCGACGCGATCATGCCGACAATCGTCGTGGGAATGACGATGATGAACGTGTTCTGAATGCCCGTGAGCACCATGCTCTTGCCCGTCTCGATAATGCTGTACGACGTGAAGAGATTGCCGTAGGCTCGGAAGGACATGTCGCTAAAACTCGGGAACCAGATGAACGGAATGTGCGTTGCGACCGCGTGGGAGGCTTTGAGCGATGAAATGACAATGACGTAGAACGGAATGAGGATCATAAGCGCGGCGAGAACGAGCACAGCATAAGTCAAGACCCGCGTTAAGATGTGCATTGTCTTACGTTTGATTTTTTCCTGATCAGTCATCGTAATGCACCCACTTTTTGGAAACTTTGAAGTTAAAGACGGTAAGTCCGAGAATGAGGATCGCAACGATCCAGGAAGTTGCCGCGGCAAATCCCATTCCGTACGTGTAATTATTCACAAACCCTTGCTGATACAGGTAGAACACCATGGTGAGACCCGCGTTGTTCGGACCTGTTTCGCCAAAACCGATCGCCTGAAATCTTGTGAAATCCTGTATCGCCCCGATCAACCCCATGACGAGCAGATAGAACGTCGTGGGAGAGATGAGCGGGAACGTAATTTTGAAGAACTGCGTCAGGCGACCCGCGCCGTCGATCTTTGCCGCTTCGTAATAGGACTTCGGAATCCCCGTAAGCGCGGCGGAGAACAAAATGACGTTGAAGCCGAGATTTGTCCACGCGCCCATCAGGATCATGACGGGCATATAAGTTTTCTCATTAGAAAGCCAGTTGACCTTTTCGCCGCCGAGCAGTGTGACCAGGTCGTTGAGAATACCGTAGTTCGTATCGAGTACGAGACGCCACATACTGGTAAGCGCAACGACCGAGCACACATATGGGA
>CAMWQK010000004.1 GCA_947176445.1 uncultured Clostridia bacterium
CGCGTGGCGGGCAACGTGATCGATCATCCTGCGCCGGGCAGCATCGAATACGCGGTGGAGCACCTCGGGTGCAGGCTCATCGTCGTGCTCGGGCATACGCAGTGCGGCGCGGTCGGGGCGGCGGCAAAGCAGAATGGGGGATATATCAAATATATCACCGATGAGATCAAACGCGCCGTCGGGAGCGAGACGGACGGAACGCGGGCAAGTATCCTCAACGTCAGAAACAGCGTTTCAAGGATCAGGACGGCGCTTGCGGAGACGGATGGCGTACAAATTACTGGTGCGCTCTATCACACCGAGAGCGGAAGCGTAGACTTCGATCTGTAAGAGATTCAGTTTGCAGGAAATCAACAAAGTGTTATGCTTTGTAAGAGTTTCATAGAATATCATTCAAGGAGAATTCTGTATGGCGGAAAAAGATTCAAAGCCCAAAGCGGCGGCAAAAAAGCCTTCGGAAACGAAGAACACGGCAAAGGGCAAGGAACCCGTTAAGGAAACGGCGGCGAAAGCAACGGAGAAGCCCGCAACCAAGGCATCGGAAAAGCCCGCTGCAAAGACAACCGAAAAGCCCGTAGCCAAGGAGGCGGAAAAACCCGCAACCAAGGCAACGGAGAAGTCCTCGGCGAAGGTAGCGGAAAAGCCCGTAGCCAAGACAACCGAAAAACCTGCGGCGAAGGAGAAGGCGAGCATGCCCGCAAAGAAAGCGCCCGCAGCGGGTGAAAAGCCCGTTAAGCTGGCGGCAACAAAGACGGAAACAAAGCCGAAAAAGACGCCTGCCAAAAAGGGGAAGCCCGCAAAAGAGGCGAAGCAGGGCGGTGCAATCGCTGCCGTCAAGGAATGGATGAACTGGCGCAGAGCCTTGATCATCGGCGCGTCGTTCCTCTGCGTGCTTGCGCTCATTCTCGGGCTTGCTCTGGGACTGAGATCGTGCAGCGAAGATACGTTTAATCCCGTAGACGAGCTGTACCGCTACGACACGGAGACATATAAGACGAACACCCGCGTGCTGTATTCGGCGACGACGAAGGGCACCATCGAGCGCAACAAGCCCGTGGCGGAGACGAAGGACGAGCGCAGCGCGTTCGATCCCGCCGCGTTTACCTTTGAAGAGGGCAAGCGCTATCCTACATACGGGTCTACTCTTTCCTACGTGCTGGGCACGAGCGAGGACAAGGTTGCCGCAAGAGAGGCGATCATCAGCGAATCGGGCTACCTCTGCGCCTGGGGAACGAGCGGCGCAAACAACGGCGGCGCGCAGACACCCGATAAATACACCATCATCGATAAGGACGGCTGGCTCTATCAGGTCAAAGACGGTGCGCGCGTTCACTCCCTCGTATGGGGTCAAACGGAGAACACCCCGAACAATTACAGAAGACTGTATAAGCACACGGCGGCAGACGGGCTGTATCTGGGGAACGTCTCCGACGACGAAAAGGCGATCGTGAAGGAGCTCACCCTTCGCAACCGTGCCTACAACAGTTACAGCGTGACGGGTGTCTACGCGCCTGCGGGCGAGGTGCTGAAAGTCGAGATGAGCGACGCGGACATGACCGCAACGGGCGGCATTACGATCCATATCGGGCAGGCGCTGTATAACGGTCAGGCAAACAACATCTGGGCGTCCAAAAATCAGATGCAGCGGTTCCCGTATCTTCTGAACACGCTGACGATCAACAAGACCACTGCCGAGTATGACGAGAGCACTGGCACGTGGACGGGATATATCGGCTCGTTCATCGGTGGACCCGTCTATATCCGCAACAATTCCGCAACCTTCACCGTCACCATCTCGGGCGGCGTGTCCTATCCGCACTTCATTCTCGGCTACACCACGGAGAAGCAGTTCGAAGAGGATCTGAAATCGTCCGCGCCCTATTTCGATCTCGAAGTATGGGATCGCGGCGTGCTCCACTCCGGTCCGAGAAAGTATGCGGAGAGTTTCTCCTATGACGATCTCTATCAGGCGGCGGTGCTCTGGGATAAAGTCGCTTCCGTAACGACAACGGGTTCTAACCAGGGCATTGTATTCCTCTACGATCCCTTCGTGGCGGCGGGCGCGGCGGTTGCATTCCCGGGGAGAAGCTCGGTCAACTGTCCGCTCGGCTGGATGAGCGGCTCGCTCAACTACAACGGGATCGTCACCTCGGGGAGCTGGGGGAACTTCCACGAATATCATCACAACTTCCAGGGCTACGGCGTCGGCGACGGCGGCGAAGTTACCAACAACGGCATGACGCTCGTCTCCTACGCACTGTTTACGAAGATTTCCGCAAAGCGCGGAATGTCGAACTACGGCGCGCAGGGGCTTGGCGACTGGAACAACTATACGAGCGCGACCTGGGCGTTGCAGGAGACGCTGAAAATCGCGCGCGGCGAAAACCCGAGCAACGGCAAGCAAGGGCTTGCGCTCTATGCAACGCTCCTGCACAACTTCGGCGCGGACAGCTATATCAAGGCGAAAGTAGCGGGCGGCGGACAGAGCTATGCGGCATATATGAACGCATGGCAGAAAGTGACGCACAACAACATGTACTACTACTTCAACGATATTCTGCAAGGCGGGGGAGTATCCAACAACGCCGATCCCGCGTATCCGATGTTCGTTCCTGTGTCCTCCGTATATCAGACGGGCAGAAGTTATATGTACGACGGCGAGAAGCGGTATTTCCAGACCATGCAACCGTACGTCATTCCCTACGGCGATGAATTTACCGTCGACCTCAGAGCGTATACCGCGCCGAACGGTCAGTATTCGTTCGGAAGTATTGTCCTTCCCGACGGCTTCTCCTACGAGATCACGAAGGTGACGCAGCCCGAAAACGGCACGTTTACGGCAACGAATACGGCGGGCGTGTATACCTATAAGCCCGCCAACAAGACGGACAGTCTCAAATCGGGCAAGATCTACGTTACCTTAAAGATCACGAAGGACGACCGCTCGTTTACGGTGGACGACGTCGATCTCGTGCTCGAATTCGAGCAATCGCACGAGACGAACAAGATGACCATCAACAGAACGACGTACACCTATGCCGACCAAAAGTATACCGATGCGGTCACCGCTTACGAAAACGGCTTCGCGGGGTATACGGATAAGGACGAGCGCAATCACTCCAACCCCACGCAGAATGCGAACACGGACATCTGGTTCTACCCGAATACCGACAAGGGGCGCGAGGATCATCCGGGCGCGCCCGAAGAGTACTTCGCGCATAAGAACACGGTGGAAGTGCTGGACGGAAAGCTGTATTTCGCGGACGACGGAAAATACCGCGTCTATCTGCGCGGAAGAGTGAACTGCGCCGTCTATTTCTCGCTGAACAATCAGGAGTTCAGGCTCGGCGCAGCCGTAAAGGACGGCAGCGGCGCCGGTTTTTATCCGACCAATCAGAACACCTATTTCGACGTGGAGTTCAAAGAGGGCAACGCCACGGTGACCGTCTACACGGGGAGCGAAACGCCGCAAATTTACACCGATCGGATCAGCGGCGAAAACTGGGTATACGTGCGGGAAGTGCTGATTGTAGACAGGGTAGAGGGCATAGTGCCGTATATCGGTCTCGGGTACAGACCGTGGACGGAGCTCATGTTCTCGATGGTCGATAAGTACTACACTGCCGACAACAAAGAGGTAGCAAGCCCCGATGACGAGAAGTACGCCTATACCGAGACGCTCTATAACAACAACGCGGGCACGACGGTTGCGGTCGCGGTGAACAGAAAGGGCGGCAATGCGACCGAATATTACAAGATCGCAAGCGGGAAGCGCGTTGCTTCGACGCTTGCAGAGATCACGGAGCTGACGATGCCGCGCCTCATTGCGCCCACCTCGGCGGCGTATATCAACGCTTACAGAAGCACCTATCAATTCCCCGACAACAAGTCGTTCGAGAGCGAGTACTTCTACGTCAGAAACTACACGTACGACTACAAGGATAATCTCTGGCAGAATCAGGAGCAGACGCTGATCGATTCGAATTACGTCAAGGGAATGCAATGGGGAAACTGGGAGCAGTATAAGATCGAGCATATCGCAGACGGCGACAGAAATACGATGATCCACACGAACTTCCAGGTGACGGAGGAAAGGTCGCTTTCCTTCCTCGTGGACATGGGCGAAGAGAGAGCCGTCAACCGCATGACCATCTACACGCAGTACCGCGGCGGAAACGGCGACTGGCTCTGCCCCAGAGCGTTTACGCTGGAGGGAAGCGCGGACGGCTTGGAGTTCTTCCCCGTCGGCGAGTTTACCAACGATGTCAGAAATACGAGTATGACCGTCGATTTCGAAGCAAAGACCTTCCGCTATTACAGGCTGACGGTCACGCGCTCGGATAGGCTCCTCATTATCAGCGAGATCGAGATGTGGCGCATCTTTGAGATTGCGGGCGGAAAGCAGGTCTCTCCCGACGACGGCATGTTTGCGTATAAGGGCAACTGGCACGGCGCGCAGGCGACTTCCAACTTCGGGCACGTATACGTCGGCACGGAGGGGGCGAGCGTCTCGTTCGAGTTCGAGGGGACGCGGCTCGGCATTCTGAGTACGGACGCATACGGTAAGGGCTTTGAGGTGAAGATCGACGGCAAGACCGTCTCGTCGCTCGAACTCAAAGAGGACAGCTTCGCAGTGTCGCTCGCGTTCCTGTCCGACGTGCTGGAAAAGGGCAAACACGAGGTCACGATCACCTGCACGGGGACGGACAATATCGACTCGATCGTCATTTATCCATGACGAAAGTAAATTCGGAAACACATATCAAAAACGGGACTTCGGAAGAAGCCCCGTTTTTTCACCGTTTCATCATTTTTTCCTACTTGATATATGGCGCAGAGTATGCTATAATAAAGCTATATATCAATTTTCATACGGGCAAAGGGAGGAGTGATATGTTCGAAGAAGTACATAAAAATTTCGGGTTCGGCTGTATGCGTCTGCCCATGAAGGGCGAAGAGGTGGACTACGACGAGTTCAATCAGATGATCGATACGTTCATCGGAAGCGGCTTCAACTCTTCGATACCGCGCACGGATATCTGGACGGAAAGAGCGAGACCGCGCTCCGCGATTGCCTCGTAAAGCGCTACCCGCGGGAGCAATATCTTCTCGCGAACAAGCTGACGAGCCCCTATTTCAATACGGAAGCGGACGTGCGTCCCTTCTTTGAGAGCCAGCTGAAAATCTGCGGCGTGGACTATTTCGACTTTTACCTCATGCACGCGCAGAGCAAGGATGTCTTTACGCATTTCAAGCGTTGCCGCGCATACGAGCAGGCGTTTGAACTGAAAAAAGAGGGGAAGATCAGGCACGTCGGGCTCTCCTTCCACGATAGCGCAGCGGTGCTGGATCAGATCCTCACCGAGTACCCGCAGGTAGAGTTCGTGCAGATCCAGCTCAACTACGTCGACTACGAAGACCCCTCGGTGCAATCGCGCAAGTGCCTCGAAGTATGCAACAAACACGGGAAGCCCGCGATCGTCATGGAGCCCGTCAAGGGCGGAAACCTCGTCAACCTTCCCGCGGGCGCGAAGAAGCATTTCGAGGCGCTGGGAAGCGCAAGCCCCGCGAGCTACGCGATCCGCTTTGCCGCAGGCTGCAAGGGCGTGTTCATGGTGCTCTCCGGCATGAGCAATATGGAGCAGATGAGAGACAATCTCTCGTACATGAAGGATTTCAAACCGCTCGACGAAAGGGAGATGCAGGCGGTGAGCCAGGTGTGCGCCGTGTTCAAGGGCATGAACCTCATTCCCTGCACCGCGTGCCGTTACTGTACGGCGGGCTGTCCGCAAAAGATCTCCATTCCCGATCTGTTTGCCTGCCTGAACACGAAGAACATCTATCACGACTGGAACGCCAACTTCTACTATAACGAAGTGCATACCAAGACGGGCGGAAAGGCGTCGGCGTGCATTGCCTGCGGAAAGTGCGAAAAGGCGTGCCCGCAGCATCTGCCCATCCGCAACTTATTAAAGGACGTTGCAAAGGAGTTTGAAAAGTAATGGAATACAGAAAGCTGCCGCGCGGGAACGAGATGATCAGTGCGCTCGGGCTCGGCATGGGCGGAATACAGAAGAGCTCGCCCGATGAAATTCAGGCGGTCGTCGAACGGGCGATCGAAAACGGTATCAACTTCTTCGACCTGTGCGCGGGCGGGAAGAGCGTCTACGAGCCGTTCGGAAGAGCGATCGCGGGCAAGCGCGAGAAGGTCTACTTTCAGCTTCACTTCGGCGCGGTGTATAAGGAGAACGGCGAATACGGCTGGTCGCGCAATCTGAAAACGATCAAAGATACGTTTGCCTGGGAGATGAACGCGCTTGGCACGGATTATATCGATTTCGGGTTTCTGCACTGTATCGACGAAGAGAGCGACTTTCAGGATATTATTAAAAACGGCATCTTCGACTACGTCAAGGAGTTGAAAGAAAAGGGCATTGTGCGGCATATCGGCTTTTCTTCCCATACGCCGAGCGTTGCAAACAAGCTGCTCGATACGGGAGTGATGGACATGATGATGTTCTCCGTCAATCCCGCCTACGATCTGGAGCGCGGCGACGAGTACGGCATCGGCACGACGAACGAGCGCGCCGAGCTCATGCGCCGCTGCGAAAAAGAGGGCGTCGGCATCTCGGTGATGAAGCCATTCCACGGCGGACAGCTCTTATCCGACAGCACGTCTCCGTTCAAACAGGCTCTGACGAAAAATCAGTGTATTCAATACTGCCTTGACAGACCTGCGGTGCTCGCCGTTGTGCCGGGCGTGAGAAATCTGAACGATCTGTACGAACTATTGAAGTATCCCGCGTCGAAGAGCGAAGAGCGCGACTATTCCGTGATCGGCGCGTTCACGCCCGAGGCGGCGGTGGGCAACTGCGTCTACTGCAATCACTGCCAGCCCTGCCCCGCGGGGATCGACATCGGCATCGTCAACAAGTATTACGATCTGTCACTCGCGGGTGACAAGATGGCGGCAAATCACTACGAGAAGCTCGCCGTGAAGGCGGACGCCTGCCTAAAATGCGGACACTGCGACAAGCGCTGCCCGTTCAAGGTCAAACAGCAAAACAAAATGAAGTCGATCGCCGAATACTTCGGCAAAGGAGTGAAATAATGATCGAAAGCGTTTTAACAAGAAAAAATTTATCCTTCAAGTGGAAAGTCACGATCAAGAGCCTCATCGCTGCGGGGATCGTCGTGCTTGCGGTTCTGTTGCCGCAGCTCGTGCACCTTGCGCTGGGGGAAGCGGGCGGCGTAGAATGGCTGCCCATGTATCTGCCCGTGCTTCTCGGCGGTTGCCTTCTCGGCTGGGCGTGGGGCTTGGGGGTAGGAATTGCCTCGCCCGCCGTCAGCTTTCTCTTGACGTTTGCGTTCGGCGATCCGATGCCCGCGCTTGCAAGGCTTCCGTTCATGATGGCGGAGCTTGCGGTGTTCGCTGCGGTTTCGGGCTTGTTTGCAAAGAGAATTGCCAAGAATGCCTGGATGGCGTTCCCCGCCGTGCTCCTTGCGCAGGTTGCGGGAAGAGGGGCGTTTATGCTGCTCGTGCTCGTCTTTCAATCAATCGCGCCGTTTACGCCCGCTCTCATCTGGGCGCAGATTCAAACGGGGCTTCTCGGCATGGTGTTGCAGGCGGTGCTCGTTCCGTTTATCGTGATGGGCTTGAAGTGGATTCTGGACAGAGAGAAACATGACTGATTTACAGATTGCGAAAAATAACCTTTTTGGGCATACGATCTGCCTGTGCAGGGGCGGAGACTGC
This sequence comes from uncultured Clostridia bacterium, assembly GCA_947176445.1. GTDB lineage: Bacteria > Bacillota > Clostridia > Christensenellales > Borkfalkiaceae > Gallimonas. The sequence goes on from CAMWQK010000004.1 coordinate 7,757, forward strand.
CTGTATAGCGAAGAGCGGGGGATTGCGCCCATGATGGGCTTTATCGGCAGCGGAATTGATCTGAAAGGGTATTCCGCGGCGGATATCGTCGTCGGCAAGGCGGCGGCGCTGCTCTTTGTGAAGTGCGGCATCAGAGCGGTGTTTGCAAGAACGCTCTCCCAAGGCGGGAAGAAGGTGCTCGAGCACTACGGGATCGCCTGCGAGTACGAAACGCTCACCGAGCGCATCATCAACCGCTTGGGAACGGACACCTGCCCGATGGAAAAGGCGGTTGCGGATACCGACGACCCCGAAGAGGCGTATGCGATTTTGAAAAACAAACTCGGCGTATAGCGCATTCTGCGTAAAATCCTCCGCTGCGGCGGGGGATTTTGTTTTGCCGAGCTATAACTTCTGCTTATGCCCCGTATGAATAAAAATAATAGAATAATTGGGAAAATATTCATTATTATCCGTATTATTACACACGGCTTCGGGAACGCAAAAGGGTGATTTCAGCCTGAAAACGGGCAAAAAAGGGGTGTTATTCACAAAAAAAGCAGAAAAAATGAAAAATAGCAACAAAAGGGGCAAAATTGTATAAAAAACTGCAAGATTTTTATTTTTATACAAATGCAAATCGGAATTGCTTGACACTGCGGGGCGGCTATGCTATAATTACATTTAATCTTATAATAAATTCTATAATTTTCGGGCAAGAACACTGCTTATGCGCGAGGTGCGCGTAGATCCGTTTTATTTCAGCCGTAAAATAAAAAGCATCCGAAGATTTAGAAAATAAAGGAGAAGAATCTATGAAAAAGAAATCATTGCTCGTCTTAATGCTTGCGATGGCGTCGACGGCGGCGCTCGGGCTCACGGCATGCGGCGAGGAACATGAGGAACACGCCTACTCGCTTGTGAAGTCGGACGCAAACTTCCACTGGAAGGAATGCGAATGCGGCGAAAAGAGCGAATATGCAATTCACGCCGACGCAAATCACGACGGGAAGTGCGACCTTGAAGGCTGCGGACAGGACGTGCACGTTCACGCGTTCACCACGAAGTCGGATGCAGATAAGCACTGGCAGGAGTGCGTCTACGGAGAGACGGCGAACGTAGGCAGACATATTGATGAAGACAAGAACGGCAAGTGCGACGTATGCGACACGGAATTCGTTTCGGAAGACGGTATCGCAAAGGTCATCTTTGTCATGCTCGGAAACGGCGAAGCTCCCGCAACGCAGAAGATCGAAATCGGCGAGAAGGCGACCGCACCCGAAGCTCCCGTGGCACAGGGCTACATCTTCGGCGGCTGGTATGCGGACGATCGGTTCGACACGGAGTTTGATTTCGACGCGGCGATCACGGAAGACGTGCTCGTGTATGCAAAGTGGACGGAGGATACGACCGCCGGTCAGTCGGTGAAATACGCCGCCGAGCTTGAGCTCGAGGGCGAGCAGCTCACGCCCTTCGGTGCATACAACAAACTTTACTTCAAATATACGGCAACTGCGGCGGGCAGATACGAGCTCCGCTTGCAGCAGGGCGCGGCGAGCCAGAAGTGCTCGTTCGTTACGAACCTTGGCGAGACTTCGTATTCGGCGGATGCGACCTACTACTTCGACCTTGCGGCAGGGCAGGAACTCATCGTCACCGTGACGCGCGGCGAGGACGTTACCGATACGCAGGGCGTCGGCGTCTACATTGCCAAGACCATCACCGAGCCTCTTCCCGAGAGCTGGGCGAGCGGTACGTATACCGACGGCAACTACTTCGTGACGATCAGCGAAGATAAGAGAACGGTCTCGTTCAGAGAGAGCGGTGAAGACGGAACGAACGTAAGCTTCAACTACATCGGCGGCGAGAAGAACGCGCTCACCCTTTCGTATAAAGACAGAACGTACGTCATGTCGCCTATGGAAGGCGGCACTTACAAGCTCACGCTGAGCAGCACCGTATACGTGCTTACCTATGTGGAAGATGCGGAGAACAGAATTCCCGTATCGGCATTCGCGGGTACCTATACCCCTGCGGACGGTAAGTTCAACATGATCGACGAGATCGGTATCTATGAGAACGGTAACGGTTACTACCGCGTCGGCACGACGCCGAAGAACATTCAGACGATCGGCGTAAACGGCTGCGTATATCTGACCGACATCAACACCCTTGTCTATTCCGGATTTACGATGACGCTCAACGTCGACGAAAACGGCGAAGCGGAGAGCATCAACATCATCTATACCAACAACGGTCAGATCGAGAAGTACGTCTATAACAGAACGGGCGAGGCTCCCGATACTGCTCCTGCCCGTCTTCCCATCGAGGAGAATACGGAGTATTACGGACATACGTATCGGATCACCGATACCGGCTACTATCAGAATTGGGGCGGTTCGGGCTACCTCGTAAACATCGACGGCTATGTGAGCGCGACCGACACCTACACCATCGTGGTCGGCAGGGACAGCACGGTCTATCAGATCAAAATCGAGAACCTCGGCGCAGATCCCGAAGACGACGAGCGCACGATGTATGCGATCAAGCTCTACGATGCGACGGGCGAGACCCTGGTCGATACGCTGACCGAGTTCAGACCTCTGGAAAATCTCGACGAGCTTCCCGACGCGACGACGCAATCGTCGCTCAATCTGGTGCTCACCGACTTCCAGAAGAGCTATCACTTCTACGAGGTCAAGACCTCCGGCTGGTACAAATTCACCTTCGATACGGAGAAAGTCTATATCCGTGCGAATATCACTACGGACAAAGTGGACGCAAATTCGCCCGGCGTACTTGTGGCCGATCTCGGAACGGACAACGTCGTCTATCTCGAAGCGGGCACGCTGGTATGCGCGGAGCTCCGCAATAAGAACGTTGACGAGGGCAACCGCACGTTCTCCGTTCAGAACGTAGGCGAAGCGGGCGCGCCTGTGGGTCGCTATGAGAGCAACCCGATCGCGATCGACGGGCTCGGTCTGAGCGATACGACCGTTCTTCCTCTGACGGCATATTACTATGAGGTAAGTCTGCCCGTCGGCAAATATCTCGTCTCCGTTCGTTCGGGCGGCAGCTATTACGTAAAATACGAGCTGGACGGCACGGAGCACGACTATACCGAAGAGACGAGCACGCGGGCGCTCTATACCGCATTCGAAGTGACGGATGCGAACACGCCCGTCAAACTCAAAGTCTATTCCACCTCTTCGTATAATGCTACGCTTGGCAACAAAATTTTGTTGGAAGAGGACTACACGGATTCGACCGTTCTCACCTTTGACGCAGAGAACAAGGGCACGGGTAAGCTCACGCAGAGCGGCGCATACTGCTATGCGGATCTCGCGGGCGACTTCGCTGTTTCCAACGGTCTGACGATCGGCAGCAACGAAGAGGACGCGCAGGAATTCACGATCTGGCAGAACGGCGAATCGAAGACGGTGAAGAGAGTCAGCCTTTCTTCCGCAGCGCTTGCGCACGGCTTCAAGATCGAGCTTGCAGACGGACAGGAAGTGGACTACTACGTATACTTCCTCGAAGGCGCACAACAGAATCCCTTCAAAGCGGAGGGCGCAGGCCGTCACAACTTCCCCTTCCAGGACAACACCGTCACGGCAAAGTGGATCGAATACACAGCTCCCGAAGACGAGGACAGGGTCATTTCGCTTTCGAGCTCGGTTAAGCGCGCCGTCTACTTCGAAATCAACGGCGTCAAATACGGCTACGATAAGGAAGGAAACGTACAGGCGGGCGGCTTGACCTATGAGATCGCCGCGGGCGCAAAGGTCACGATCAAGCTCGGCGTCGACGATGAAAAGAACACCTACGGCGGTTCGTTCACGCTCCTCGTCAACTATAACTTCAAGAATGCGGAAGCGCTCGAAATGCAGGTCGGCGTTGCGACCGAGGATAAGGCAAGAGCGAACTATGCGGTCGTAAGCATTGCGGCAGGCGAGAGTCTCTTCTATACGATTGCCGATACCGCGGGCAGTGCCGTTCAGGTATCCTCCTATGCTCCTTTCAAGCTTGTAGACGAAGATACGACGGTATACGAAGTCGAGGGTGCGAACGGTATCTATACCGCAACCATCCCCGCAGGCAAAAATATCTGCTTCCGTCTGACTTCCGAGACGGCGCAGAACGTCACGTTCGTCATTCCCTATCCGCTCGGCTCGCTCGGTAACCCGCACGTGGTCAGCGTAGAAAAGGGCACGTACACTTCCGCGACCGTTCCCACGAATGCAACCGTATACTTCACGTTTACGGAAGGCACGTACGTGGCGACCAGAACGATGTACCGCGTACATTCGACGACGCTTGCGGCAAACACCCCGTTCGACGTAACAGAGGGCGAAGTCCTGTATGTTACCGGCTTGGCGGAGGGCACGTTTACGATCAGTCCCCGCGTTTCTGCCGATTTCGTCGGTAAGTACACGGCGGGCGATACGACGATCGCTGTCTCGCAGAGCGCAGCTACGATCGGCAAAAAGACGTATACGATCAGCAAAGTGGTAGAAGGCGTATATACCTTCGCAAGCGGTGAGGAAGAGATCGAGCTCAGCTTCAGCGTGACCGCCAACAACGATCCCGTGCTCACCTATAACGATGCGGACTACGAGTACATCTACATGTTCACCGAGGAGATGGCGCAGACCTACACGGGTACCGGATCAGACAACTACGGTTGGAATACTTTCACCTATAGCTTGACGTTCAACCAAAAGGGTCAGGGCACGTTCACTGCGAGAGGCTCCAGCATCAATATCAATCAAGCAGTTCTCATCTCGGAAGGCAAGGGCACCTATAGCTTTGCATACAACAGAGGCACCAATCCCGGAACGGCAACCTTCAAGTTCGGCGCAGGCGGCGTGATCTCCATCACGTTCAGCGATTACTTCGCGGAAACGACGTTCGATCCGACGACGCCGTTCGAGTACGATCCTTCGGCGAACGATCCCAAGCTTGCCGACTTCCCCATCGGTGCGATCCAGACGTTCACGGGCACAGGCAAGTTTATGGGAGAAATGGACGTTGAGCTCACGCTTACGCTGAACGATGACGGTACGGGTACGTATGCGCGGCTCGGCGGCGGCTACACCGGTAAGATCATGATGCTTCAGGGTGAGTATTCCTTCAAGGATGACGGAAACGACGTCACGTTCACGTTCGATGAAGACGGCAAGATCCTGCTTTCGGATAGTCGATACGGGAAAACTGCGATTGCGCTCACCCCTGCGACCGAATACGATCCCGCGGTCTTCCACATGCTGACTAGAGATCAGGCGGGCACGTATAAGGGCACAGGTACCGTTTGGGGCTCCGCGAATACCCCTGTAACGGTAAGCTTCGACAGAGACGGCGCGGGCAGAATTCAGTTCGTAATCAAGAACATGGGCAATGAGCAGATCGATGAGGAAATCCAACTCGTGCCGAAAAACGGCAAATATCAGTTCAACTACTTCAACGGCAATGCGACGCTTACGATCGAGTTCAACTTAGACGACACGGTTACGATTACCGGCGGAAACTTCCCCGGTGTGAAGCTCAGTCATGTTGCTGCGTTTACGGCAAAAGAGGCGGGCGCATACACCGGCACGGGCACGTTCCTCGGAAGCACGGCGAACATCACGCTTACGTTGAATGCAGACGGCACGGGTTCGCTCGGCTATACCGGTACGGCATACGGGTCCCCGTTTGACATCAGCAATGATTTTGAGGTTTACAAGGACGGCAGCGGATACAAGTTCGTATACGACGGGAACAACGCTACGTTCACCTTCGACGAGAACGGTATCATCACGATGGACACCGATAATGTCGGAACGGGCATTACGCTCATGAAGCCGATCTTCACGGAAGATCAGGCAGGCTGGTATGCGGGCACCGGTACGATGTACGGCATGGACGCTCCCCTGAAGCTGAGCTTCGATATCTACGGACAGGGCAAGTTCAGTTATTTTGCAAACAGCGAAGATGTTCTCATTACCTGTTCCGACGGTGTGTATTCGTTCAAGTATAACTACTCGAGTTACGATGGTTCGTTCACGTTCAACGATGACGGAACGCTCTTGCTGACGACGACCAACATGGGTGAAGACGTTGTAATGACGGCTTACGTGCCTCAATACAATACCGTTACGGCAGGCAACTACACGGGCGTAGACGGAAACGGTATCACCTATTGGCTCATCGTCAACGACGATCTTGAAACGGTCAAGTATATCATTGCAGATCCCGATAGTCCGACGAATGAAGATTGCACTTTGTCGCTCAGTGACGGAACGTATTCGTTTACCTATTTCTATGATATGTTTACTGCTACCTTTACGGTAGATGACTACGGCAATATCATGTTGCAGGATGCAGGTATGACGATCACGCTCGAGCCGACGACGGAAGAGCCGGATATTGGCGGCGGCGGGGATATCGACCTCGAAGAAGCTACCTACGTCGGCGAGATGGTGTACGGTGATGTCAGCTATACCGTGACGCTCAGCGTATACAGCGACGGGACAGCGGATTACGAATATGCCGAAATCGCTGAGAACGAAGATGAGGGCGGGTATTCCGAAACCTATTCGTGGCTCACGATCAGCGCCTCGGGCAACGGCTATACGTTCACCTACGGTGAGGGCGATTTTGTAACGGTCGTTACGTTCACGATAGACGGAAATTCGTGCACAGTAACCGATGAGTACTTTGGTACGTTTACTCTGAACAAGATGGAACGCTAATGCGTTCGCATGAGCAAGTAAAAACTTAAAAGCGGCGGCGGCTGTTCTCAAAACGAGCAGCCGCCAAAACTGCTAATTTACGGATTTGTAATTTTGTAAATTTTTGGAACAATTATGAACAAAGACTTTGAAAAATTCAAAAGAAAAGTATGGATCGATATCCTCGTCAAGTGTGTCTTGGCGGCGCTTGCCGCAGGCGCGCTGGCGGTCAACGCCGTACTTTTGCCGTGCAAGCTGTGCGGAATTCACCTTCTGTGGGTGTATTATGTGCTGATTGCGCTCGGCGGAATGGCGCTCGGCGGGGGAATTGCGTTCCTCATTCTTCGCACCAACGATAAAAAGATCTCCATTCGGCTGGACAGCGAGCTTTCGCTCAACGAGCGCGTGCAGACGACGCTCGAATGCGGGAATGCGCAGGGCGACGTCATCGATATGCTCAAAGCGGACACGAACGAGGTGTTGAGTAGGCTTCCCGCGCGGTCGCTTCCCTTCAAACATCTGGTGGTTGCCGCGCTGTGCTGCGTCATCGCAGTCGCAGGCGTGGTCGCCGTTCCCGTGATCAGCTACACCGTCCCGCCCGTATTTGCGGCGGTGGAGAACCCGCCCGACGATAAAGATCCGCCTCGCCCCGTCACCGACTGGGAGTACGCGGCGCTCGACGATCTCATCAAATACGTGCAGAACTCCAAAAAGATGGACGAGGCGGTGAAGAGCGGAACGCTCGGTGCGCTCAACGGGTTGAGAACGGTGCTTCTCAACGGAGTGACGCAGAACAGCCTTTCCGTGTTCGTGCGTAATACCGTTACGACGATCACAAACTGTGTAAAGGACGCCAACGACGCGTATCCGAAGATCGACGACGATACGCCGCACCCGCAGGCGCAGGCGAACTCGGAAGAGGAAGCGTACGTCATCACGACGCTGTATTCCATCTTCCATCTCCTGCCCGAGGGCGACGAGAACCCGCAGAACCCCGGCAATCTTCCGGGCGACGATCCGGGCACCGGCGACACGGAGCCGGGCGTTGTAGGACCCGGAATCTTCAACGAGAACGAGACGCCGTTCTACGATCCTCTGAAGGGGTATGTGACGTGCGGTTCGGCGCGCGGCGAGTACATGGAAAAGGTACAGCGGGCGTTTGAGGAAGGCGCAATTTCGCGCGAGGAATGGGAATTTATGATGATGACCTACTTCGCCGATTTGGGAAAAATAAATAACGACGATTAAATTTAAGAGGTTAAAACAAACATGGACAAC
>CAMWQK010000005.1 GCA_947176445.1 uncultured Clostridia bacterium
TGAAAAATTAAATCATAAGCATTTCCGCCTTTGGGTTTTGCTCTTTTTATTTTGCGCAAAAAGGGCAACAAAAAACGCACAGGAAAAATCTCCGTGCGTTCGGGAAATACTTGATTGTCATCTTAAAGTAAACTCAAAGTATTCTCCATGCTCTCCGCACAGAAACACATTCCGTTGTAACAACACATCGGTTGTTTGGCGCAGCGTCCATTTCGAACTCCTTTGTCTTATTAGTTCCATTATAACGGACAAATTGCATTTTGGCAACTGTTTTTCCAAACATTTTTTGTCAAATTACACACAATCCATCGGTAAACGAACGCATGAGCGCAGCCGCGCCCCCGCCGCCGAAGCAGGACGACAGATCCTCGGGCGAGGCGATCTTGTAGGCGTACGCATCGTAATACCGTTTCAGCCCCGTGAGAAACTTCTTTTCGCCGAGGGAGGTCTTTAACCGATCGAACATGATCATGCCCTTTCCGTATGCGATATTCACGTATTCGTATTCGCTCGCAAAGGACGTGAGCGGACGGGTCATGACGGTGTTCGCCGTTCCGTGGAGCTGGGAATAGACGGAGAAGAAATCGCGGTACGCCTTCTCCGAACCCTGCAAGAGATCGTCGCCCGTGAACCCGAAGGAAGATGCGTTGAAGAACATCGCGGTGGAATAGTCCGCAAGCCCCTCGTCCTGCCAGCCGTTCTCGAACTGATTGTTCCCGACGACCCCGTACCACCATTGGTGCGCCGTCTCGTGCGCAACGACGATCATGCGATCCTCGCCCTGCAACTTGGAAGAGATCATCGAGAGCGTGGGATATTCCATACCGCCGTAGGGAAAATCCGTCTCCACGACGACGTATCTCGCATAGGGATACTGTCCGAAGGAGCGGGAGTAGAAATTGAGGCTCTGCGAAGCGACGGCGAGCGTCTCCTCGGGTGTCTCGTCGGCAAAGTAGCAATATTCCACCTGCACGCCCGCCGCGTCCGTCGTTGCGCTCTTGAACTTCTCCCCGAGCACGAACGCGATATCGCGCACGTTCTCCGCTATTACATGATACGTTTTATTTCCGTTTTCTGCAACCTCTTCCGCCTCGCCCGCACACACCGCGCTCAGATTTTCGGGCACGGTCAGGCTCACCTCGTAATCGGCGCACGCAGTCACGAACGGATCGCCGTTACACGAATACACGTACTCCTGAAAGCCTGCGCTCGTATAGTGACAGAGCACGGGATAGAACCCCGAAAGGTTGATCGCATTCTCCCCCACGCCGAGGCGGTGATTGATTTCGGCAAGCGTCGTTGAGAAGGAGATCGTAAGCTGTGTCTCCTCGTTGGGATAAACCTCTTTATCCAGCTTGACGGAGAGAATGTTCTCGTCCTCGCCGCAGATCTCAAACGCGCCGCCGCTCACCGACCCGATCTCAATGCCGCCGTAGCTATTACCCTTGTAATATGCCGCGGGATGATAGAGCTGGGAGACGGGCTGATACTGCGCCCCCTCGCGGTAGGCGTTTGCATACAGCTCGAACTTCAAAGTGTCGAGCGAGGTTTCGAACCGGTTGACGAAGGTATACGTCATCTCCGCCGAGAGCTTGCGCTCCTCGGGAGAATACGTAGCCGTAATGCGGTAGTTGTCCCGCTCCGACACCTCGCCGCAAGCGGTCATAGCCGCAGCTGCGGGAAATACGATGGTTGCAGCCAGCAGGGTACACACAAATTTACGCATAAAAAATAACCTCCCGCTTGCCCGCTCTCGGGTTTGCGACAGGTTATGTTTATGCGATATAGCTTTCAGATATGCTTATTCTTCAACCTTCTCGACCGTCTCCTCGGTCTCTTCCGAGAGATCGATGGGCACGTCGAAGCCGTGATTGTCGTCCTCGGGAACTGCCTTTGCAAGCTCTTCGAGGGGTGTTTCGGGTGCGGGTTGAGTATTTGCGCTCTCTACGGGCGGCTGATAGGCAACCGTGGGAATGTGCGCAACGCCGTTCTCGTCCGCGACCATGAGCTCGTGCACGAGACGCTTGACCGCCTTTGCCTTGCCTTGATAGCAGGTGCCCGCCACGTCGATGGCGTAGAGACGAAGCGTCTTCAATACCTTTTTATCGTTCTTCTCGAATACGACCTTGCGGAGCATGGCGGTATCGAGCAGAAGATCGATGGCGCAGCGCGGCTCGATGATGATGCGCGCCGTATCGCCGAGGCGCTTCTGCGCTCTGAACTCCGCGGTGAAGGGAATGTTCACCCCGCCGTTCTTGATACCGAGCTCGGTGATGCCGAGGTTATTGATCGACTTGTTGCCGAACGTGAGCTTTGCATAGGCAACGTGCGTGTTGGGATCGACCTCGTACAGCCCGAGGAAGTTTATCTTCTGCGACGCGATCTTCTTGCGCACGTCGCAAACGGCATAAATAATGACAGCAAGGAGCGCGATGATGAGCACCGAACAGATGAGCACCAACAGACCGCTATGTTCTTCTAACCAGTTCATAAAAACCCGTCCTTTTTAACGCCGCTTGGCGTTTACCCCTCTATTATACACGATTGCCCCGAAAAAGGCAAGGGGGAATGCGCTCTTTTTCGTCGGATTTTGAAAGATTCTGATTTGAGGATGATGATTAATAATCACTCAAACCGAGTACATAATCTGTTTTTACATCTAATAATTGGCACAAATTCGCAAATGTATCCAATGCGGGAAAAACTTCATTTTTCATGTATTTTGAAACGGTCTGAGGCGAAACGCCAATCGCTTTCGCTATCTCTTTTTGTGACAATGGACTATTGCGAATACTTTCGCGTAATCTTGTTTGAATTAAATCTAACGTTATCATAATTTGATTATCGTATATTATGCGAAAAATTGCTTGACAATCGTACATTGTGCGATTATAATGTTATTAGCTAAAACAAGGAAAGATTATGAAACAAAAATCCCCTATTCTACAAATGTTCTACGGCGAACGCGGAAAAATAGACACGATAAAACTGACCGACGATCAAAGAACCGCTCTGAGCAAAGTGACTGCGACGGACGCTGCACTGCGCAAAGCGCTGAACCCCGAGCAGATCAAACTGTACGAGGACGCGCTCGACAGTCTGGAAAATCTTCACAGCATCTCTGCCTCGAATTGCTACGCCGAGGGCTTCCGCTTCGGCGTTTTAATCGGGATCGACGTTGCCACGGAACAATAAAAAAGCAGCGGCGACGCCGCTGCTTTTATAATTACTTCTCCGAGAGGGTGAGATATTCCATCGGATCGGTCTTGACGCTGTTCACCATAACTTCGAGGTGCAGGTGCGCGCCGTCCTTATATTCGTTACCCTTTCCGTCGACAACGGTTGCAATGGGCTGACCCTTGACGACCTTGTCGCCCGCCTTCAAGCCGCTCACCGCCTCGACCTGACAGTACACCGTCTTGACGCCGTTGCCGTGATTGACGACGATCTCGGTCACGAGCGTCTCGTCCACCGTGATGGACTCGATCGTGCCGTCTGCCATCGCGAACACGTGCTCGCCGGCACGGGCAGTGATGTCTACGCCCTCGTGTTCATAGAACCAGCCGAGCGTCTTGTTCTCGTAGAACTCGAATCCCGCCTGAACGCTGACAGCTGCCAAGGGGTTGGAGAACTTGACCGCATCGCCGCCCGTCGGCTTGTTGTCGTCGGGGTTGTTCGGCTTGTTATCGTCGGGATTGTTCGGCTTGTTATCATCGGGCTTGTTCGGCTGTTCCTGCTGAGGGGGCACTTCGAGCATTTCGCGGTTGCCGTTTACAACGAAGTACACCGTGAGAACGGTCGCGGCGATCAGGAGCAGTACGCTTACCCCGAGCACAATGTAGTAGATCAACTTTTTCTTAGACGTGGATTTTTCTTTCATAATATCCTCCAAAATTTCTATGTAGATATTTGACCGCCAAATTTCTTTTTATACATGCCGTTAAAAAATTTTTTTTGCGACTTTAATATCCCCCGAAGATTAAAGGCGTACCGACTGCCGTCTGCTCTGTACTCACCGCAATATGAAGATTGATGAACGCGCCGTTCAAATACACCCCGTCACCGAGATCGGGCGAATACAGATAGTAATTGGTAACGCCGCACGCCTCTTCGGTAAAGAGCAGCGTTGCGGAAAACTGCGCTTTGAGCTGCTCGTATTTGTCTCCGCCGTATACGGTGCTCTCCCCCGCCACGCTTTTCAGGCGCGCCTTGTCGAGCATGGGCGCATTCGTTGCCACCATGAACGAAGAGGACGACGCGCCGTTATAGAGGGTATAGCTCTTCCCCATGCCGAACACGGGCATGACGGAAAAAAGCGCAAGCACCGCAATGCACGCCGCTACCGATAGAATGACTGCAAACTCGCGGACGAGCACAAGAAAGCGGCGCATAAAAAAATCCTCCCGAATAATTCGGAAGGATTGTTGACAGTATTTTTCCGCTTTATACACGGTTTTTTATTCCCAATCGAGTTTTTCTCCGCCGAGAATGTGAATGTGTAGATGGTGCACCGTCTGCCCCGCTGCCTCACCCTGATTGATGACGAGACGGTACCCATCTTCGAGACCGAGCTCGTCCTTGATCCTTGCGATCGTCTCCATCATGCGGGCAAGGAGCGCGGCGCGATCCTCGTTGAGCTCCGTAAGGTATGCAAAGTGCTCCTTCGGCACGCACAGAAGATGGATCTTCGCCTTGGGCTCGATGTCCTTGAAGATGATCATCTCGTCGTTCTCATACACCTTATGCGCGGGGATCTCCCCCGCAACGATCTTGCAAAAAATACAGTTTTCCATATTGTCACTCCTCTGTTACTTTTTATTTATCATGCGCGTTCGCACATCATGCCATCGCGGGTGTAACCCGTCAACCGCACCTTCACAAGCTCGCCCTCCTGCGCCCCGTCGAGATACACGCGGATATAATTCTCGGTATACCCGCCGTCCTCTTCAAACAGCGCGGTGAGCTCCTGCCCCGCAAAGCGTGCAAGATATTCTTTCTCCGCCGCTTCCGCCGCGTTCAGAATGCGCCCCATGCGCTCCTTTTTGACGCTCGCGGGCAGATCCTTCATGCGGTACGCAACCGTCCCCTCGCGCGGGGAGAACGGAAAGCAGTGCACGCGCGCAAAACGCGCCTCTTCGATGACAGAGAGCGACTGCAAAAAGTCCTCTTCCGTCTCCGTCGGAAACCCGACGATGATATCCGTCGTGATCGCCGCATCGGGGAAATACTCATAGATGAGCGCGCACTTTTCCAAATATTCTTCGCGCGTATAGTGGCGGTTCATCGCTTTGAGCACCGCGCTCGATCCGCTCTGCAACGAGAGATGAAAGTGCGGCATTACATTCCCCGCCGATTTCATTTGTTCCAAAAATTCCCGCGTGATCAGCCCCGCCTCGATCGATCCGAGCCGAATGCGCTTTTTGATGTCTTTCAGTTTGAGTAAGAGCTCGCCGAGCCCCGTCTCCCCGTCGCGGTAGGAAGAGATGTCGATGCCCGTGAGCACGATCTCCTTCGCCGCGCAAGCCATCGCCTCGGCAACGATCTTCTCCGCCGAGCGCGAGCGCGTTCTGCCGCGAAGATAGGGAATGAGGCAATAGGAGCAGAAATTGTTGCACCCGTCCTGTATCCGCAAGAAAGCGCGCGTGCGCGTGCGCTTGGGGGTGGGAAGCTCGCAAAACTCCGTCTCCGTAAATTTTTCATGCGCGCCGCCCGCGCTCTGCAATCCCGCACGGAAGAGTTCTAAAACGCGGTTCTTTGCCTGCGCACCCGAGACGAATAGAACCCCTTCCCGCGCCGAAAAATCCTCGCCGCGGTGCTCCGCCGCACAGCCGAACACGACGACGGGCGCATCTTTATTAAATTTCCGAAGGCGCGCCACCGCCTGGCGACTCTTCTTCTCCGCCTCCGCCGTCACGGCGCAGGTGTTGATGAGATATACGTCTGCCTGCGAGGGAATATCCGTCGTCTCGTAGCCGAGCTCTTCCAGCCCCTGCATGAGCGACGCGCTCTCCACCTCGTTCATCTTGCAGCCGAGCGTAAACACACACGCCTTCATTTAAGTTCTCCCGCGCGGTACATGACGACGGAGAGGAGCGCGATCGCCGCCGTCTCCGCGCGCAGAATGCGCTTTCCGAGCGACACGCCCGTAAAGCCGAGCTCCTCCGCCTGTTTATATTCTTCCTCGGTGAAACCGCCCTCGCTCCCGACGACGAGCGCATACTCCTCGCCCGCCGCGATCTCGCCCGTGCCCGCGGGCAGGAACTCGCACGCGAAGAGCTTATTCTCATAGTCCTTCGCACTTTCGAGCGCGGAAGTAAAATCGTCAAAATATTCGACCTTGGGCGCGACTGCCCTCAAACACTGCTTTGCCGCCTCGTGCGCGACCTTGTTGAGTCGTTCCAGCTTATTCTCGTTGAGATACGCCGCGCAGTAGCGGGAAGAGAACACGCCGATTTTGGTGACGCCGAGCTCCACCGCCTTCTGTACGACGAGCTCCGTCTTGTCCCCTTTGAGCGCGCCGACAAGGAGATACACATTCGCCTTCGGCTCCTTATCCGAATGGCAGCTGCCCGTTATATGCAGCGTCATGCTCGATTTTTCCGAGCGGGCGATGATCGCCGTGTATTCGTCGCCGCTCCCGTCGAGCAGCGTCACTTCGTCGCCGACGTCGAGGCGCAACACGCTCCGCGCATGGCGAAGCTCCTCGCCCGTGAGTGTGACTTCCTCCGCGATATGTTCTACAAAAAAACGTTTGGGCGCAGCCATACTCTTCTCCTCAGAACGTCAGCACGAGGGCGTACCACTCGCCCTTCTTCTGCTCTTTAATAGCGTGCAAACCCACTGCGCCGTACGCCTCTTTCACGAGACTTAAACGGCTCTCGATGATCCCGCTTAAAATGAGCACGCCGTCTCTTTTCAGATTTTTCGGGATCGAGGGTGCGAGGAGCGACAGTACTTCCGCCGTGATATTCGCAAACACCACGTCTCCCTTGATATCCGCATTGTCCAAGAGGTTGGAATGCGCGACGATGACGTTTTCCGAAACGCCGTTCTTTTGGCAGTTGTGCTTTGCGCTCTCCACGGCAATGGTGTCGATATCGGTGAGATAGCACGTCTTCGCGCCGAGCTTGGCAGCGGCAATGCCTAAAATGCCGCTCCCGCAGCCGACGTCGATACACACGCTCCCCTCGTTTACGTAGTTCTGCAACAGTTCGAGGCACATGGAGGTCGTCTCGTGCTCGCCCGTGCCGAACGCCATATTCGAATCGAGCGTGACGGTGATCTCCCCCTCTTTCTTTTCGTAGGCGATCCACTCGGGCACGACCACGACGCGCGCGCCGATATGCAGGGGACGGAAATGCTTTTTCCACACGTCGATCCAGTCGTCGCCCTCGATGACGCGCTTGACCGCTTCGAGCGTGCCGAAGTCGATCGCTCCCGCGCTCAGATCCTTGCGCTCCCCGATATCGTGCATAATGAGTTTTGCCGTCTCGTCCGCGCTCTCCATCGAGAGAAAGCACTTGACGAGCACGTCCGTCTTTTTGGGTGCGGTGAGTTCCTCGTCCATGTAGTCCCAATAGACGGTGGAATCGCGTTGCAGCGCGATGATGTCGTTCATGTCGCACACGGTCACGCCGTGCGTCGTATAGTTCCACATGACGTCGGCAACGAGCTCGCTGCCCTCCGTGGTGGTATGTACGGTAAGTTCTGTGTATTTCATAGCCTTATTATAATTGTCCCGCCAAAAAATGTCAACCCGAATTTCTCGCTTTGAAAACAATTTCCCCTCAACCGTGTTGAGGGGAAACTTCATCTTATACATTCAGATCTTCGTATTGCTCTATGATTGCCTTGGATTCCTTTTTCTTCTTCGCATGCACGATCCAGAGCACGAGGAAGAGAATAAACAGCAGGGTGAACAGCACCGTCAAAATTACTTGAATAAGCGGGAAATCAAACGGCAAGCCCATCATCTCGCACAGCTTCCCAAGCCAACTGTCGCTCCCCTTTACAAACTCGTACGGCTCGCTCTCCGTCGGGTCCTCAAGCACGTTGCCCTCCGCGTCTACAAACTCGAAGTTCTTCTCGTACCCCTCTTTGAGCTTGGCTCTTACCGTATAGCTCTGCCCCGCCTGCAAGTCGTCGTGCGTGAGCTCCGTCTCGCCGTTAAAGTAGCGATAGTCAAACTCCACAAGCCCTTCGAACTCGCCCGCGTCGATGACGGGATCCTTCTCGTTCGTCCAGTTCGCGCTCAGCTTCGCCTTGCCGATCGTCCAGACCGTCTCCATAGGCGAAACCGAACCGTCGTCCGACCAGCTGCTCGTCACCGTGTCTTTGAGCGCGATCACGACGTTATATTCGCCCGCATCCTTGCCCGTATCGCAGGAGCGGATCGTCATTTTATCCGCATCCCAGCCGTCGAAGCACTGCGCCGCGTTCTCGTCCGTGATCGTGATCCCCTTGCCCGTATACGTAATACTCCCGTTGAACGTCGGACGGTCGACGGGCGTGATGTCCGCACCCGCTTCGTTGCCGTTCTCGTCCACGGTGAACGCCACCGCCTCTGCACCCGCGAATTTGATTTCGATATTCTGCGAGGTCGGCTCTACCGTTCTGCTGTACGTGCCGGGTGCATATTTTCCGTTTGCATTCGGCGTTGCAACGTTGCCGTTGCTGTCGTACACAACGTAGGAATACCAGTCGCTTAATACGTCGTCCTCTACGAACTTCGCCTGTGCGCGCGTACCCGTGCCGCGCCAGCTCTCTACCGTCACCGTCCGCGCCGCGACTTCAATTCTCACCGTCGCTTCGTCGCCGTCGCCCAGCCACACGTTTGCGTCCTTGCCGCTCTCGTTCAGCCCGCTCTTGACCGCAAACGCGAGCTCATACGTCCCCGCATCGTTGCCGAAGTGCAGCTTTCCGTCGTACCCTTCGTACGTCTCCTTCGTCCCGTCCGGACGCGTAAGCGTCACGACAAGGTCGAGATAGTTCGCCCAATCCGCGGGAAGTCCGCTAAGAGCCGCCATGTCGTGCCCCGCGAGCAGTCCGTCGAACAGCGTCCAGCTGTTGTCATACTCCGGCGCGTCGATCGTGCGCTCGCCGATCCGCCAGTTCAACGTCGGCGCAAAGTCCGTCGGATAGGTGATGATATAGTTATTCTGAATATCGTTGTTATTCTGCAACGCCGCATTGACGCCCGCCGTTGCAACGTAAGTGCCCTTGTTATGCTCCCTGTATACCCCGCTGTACGAGCCCTCGATCACGTCGATGATCTCCTGCGGCAAGCCGTCGGGCAGGATAGGCGCAACCGAACGCTCCACCACGCCGTTCTCGTCGCACTCAAAGGTAAACGGGTTCGAAGAATCGTAATTCCAGGTGATATTGCTCAAATCCACCGCCATCGGCGTGATCGTCCAGGTGATACTCGTCGGAAGTCCGCTGGGATTATAGTTATCGGTATCCTCCGTCACCGTCAGCGTCACCGTGTGCGTGCCCGCGTCCTTCTTCGCGTAGTCGCCGCCGAGCGTTACGCCAAAAGGCACACTCCCCACGCTCGTCACGTCCGAAAGCCCCGCAAGCTGCAGCGTTTTCACGTTCCCGTCGTAGACGAACGACATCACGTCGTTGATCTCGAACGTTTCGCCGCCGACCGACCATTTCAGTCCCGTAAGATCGTACGTCGCCTTCTCGATTTCGAAACGGAACTTGCTCGTTCCGCTCACCGCAAACTGCGACGACGCGGGGCTCACCGAAACTTCCACATAGTACACACCCGCATTCGTCGGCGCGCCGCCCGTCAGCTCCGTCGTTCCGTCCGCTTCATAGTATTTATAAGAGAGATTGACTGTCGCGGGCGTTCCGTCTGCAAGCGTCACCGTCATCTGCGGCGCATACGGAATATTGTCAAATACCTTCGTGCCGTTGTTCAGCGTCGCCAGAACAGCCGTCTTGCCGCCGCCCACAGAGAATTGCTGATAGTCCTGCCCGTTAAATTCGTAATTCCCCGCATACGGATACGCGTTGAGCTCCGCCCGCGCGTAATACGTCGTAGACGACGTTGCGCTCACCTGCAACTGGCTTGCCGTCAGCTTGGTCGCGCCCGCGTTCGGCTCATTATTCGCCGTATCCCAGTCGCTGTCTGCATAATACACCACCGTGTAAGCGGGATCTGTGGGAAGGTTCGGAATCATGATCGTATCGCCGCTTCCCGTCGTAGACGAGCTTGTTGACCAACTCAATACGATCTGCTTTTTCGTGATTTCCCACGCCAGAGAAAGCTCGGGCACGGTCGCCACGTTCACGGTGTTATAGTTCGTCGTGTTTGCACCCGTCAGTGCCGTCACCTTTGCCGTATAGCTGTTGACGTCCGTCTTGCTGTTGTCCGTATACGCCGTGGGCAGCACCGAGAGCCCCGTCGGAAGTCCGCTCACCTGAACGGTGATCGGGCTGCCCGTATATTCAATACCGTCGCTCGGATATTCCGTCCACACGCCCGACGCATTCTGATACTGCCACTTCACATTCGAAAAGTCGTAGTCGCCCTTCGTGATCGTGATCGTGAGCGTGATATCTGCGGAGTTACCGCCCGACCATTCTTTGGTCGTAGGATCGTTGAGCGCTGCCTTCGCGGTATACGTTCCCACACCGCCCGTGACGATAAGTTTCTTGTCCGTATTGTTATACGCAATCCCCGAAGGGCTTACGGTTGAAATCGTAATGTCGTTCGGCGCACTGACAAAGAGCGGAAATTCGATTGCACTTCCCGTATATTTCGCCGTTTCCGTGACCGTTCCCGCCGCTCCGCTTGCAAAGTACGGTGCGGCAACCCCGCCTTTGATCTGATACGCCATATAGTGCGACGTTCCCGAAGTATCGATCTCGTAGTTCGAGTTCGTATCGGTTATCTCTGCGGTTGCATAGTACGAGCCTTCCGCCTGTGGCGGAGTTGCCGTTCCGACGCCGATCGCCGACCCGTACTTCAAGCCGAAATTCGGCATTGTGTCCTGCGTTCCGCTATCGTTCGTACACAGTGCAGTGCTGTCGCCCGTTACTTTATCGGGTATTCCGTTCCCGTCGTCATCCGTGATCGTTACGCCGATCTTCTTCTTGCTGATCGTAAAATTGATGACGCGCGTCTTATAGTCTTCACCGTTTGCAGCGTTTGCACTGTTGCTCCACCTTAAATCGCTCGTCTGCAATTCTATCTTTGCCTTATACGTGCCCGCATCTTTAGGCGTTACCGTCGCACCCGTGGAGTCGGTATAAGTAATTTTGACTTTACTCGGATCTTCATAGAGCGACGCATCATACCAGTTCGGCTTTTGCGCCTGCGGCAACAGCGTTAAACTTTGCCCCTTGCCGTTATACTCCGTCGTTACGGCAGACGGAGCTTGCGTCGTCTTGGAAGAATTCTTTTCCGCCGCCGTTAAATTGAGATGCAGAGCAGGGCGGTAAGCAAGCGAATTGTCTGCAACATCAAAATAATCGATTCCGGATCGCGATGGCGTCTGATAATGCATGCAGGCTCCGGAAGCGTTACGAAAATATCCGCTTCTCGACCAACTGTGTTCGTTACCCCTAAGAATTTCCTCATTCAGCGGAATTCCCCATAAACTTGCCCCATAGCTTGTGCCGGAATCATAGAACCCCATTTCCGTCATGGAAGGCAACCACAGATAATCGTTTGCCCATTCGGTATAAGTACCGTCTGCGACATAACTTGTGGAAGTATTTCCAAAGGGCGTCAGATCGGCGTTTCCGCCGCCGCCCGGGCACCAACCGATACCGTTGCGGAACGAGATCGTTGCGTCCGGACCGTTCGCTCCGAGTCCCCAAGCCTCGTTAGCCGTCTGATAGATTCTTACGGTGTTGCTTGTGTGATAAGCAGACCATATCCAGTTTTCTCTCTGCTGATAGGGCATCTTATTCGGGGTCACCAAAAACTCCGTCAAACTTTTATTCGGCGTTGGCGTTCCCGAAAAGACGGCATCCGACAAAGTAAACTGTGAAAATTGATTATCAATTCTATCGGCTTGTGAAACCGTCCCGTCTCTGCTGGAAGTACTCGTCGCGTATTTGACCCCTGCGTCTCCGCCCCCGTTCAACGTCAGCACGCGTATCTTACTCGTAGAATACATACAGGACGGATAATTGACGCTTGCACTCATATCGGAATATCCATTCCATTGAACGGTATCCGTTGCATTGTTTATCTTCGTTTCCTCACTCAGCCAAAGCGTTGCGACAAGGTCGGGCGTTCCGCCCGTTGTCTGTGTAGTATTGTTTGTGAGATAGACCATGTTCCATTTGTAGCCGCCGAAGTCCACCGTGATCGGCGTACCGCCAGCGCTCAACTTCGTATAGTCCATCGTGTTGTTAAAGGTAATAACGTCCTTTGCGGGATCGGACGTAGAGCCCGTTACGGAGCTCGTCGCCGCAGACACCGCATTATATGCCTGCTGATAGGTACTGTTCTGCGCGGTCGTACCCGTTCCCGCGCTTACGATCGCATCGTACAGCTTTGTTAAAACGTCGGTATCGAATACCTTTACATTCGGGTCAAAAGTTTCATAGCCGGTATGCGTCAACGAACCGATCGATGCGGGAGACGTGCCGTTTCTGTAAGCGTCAGCCTCTAAGTACCCCCCCCCTAACGGAATAAGAGCGCCAGAAAGCGCGAGCATTGCCGCAATCCCTGCAACAACCCCTGATTTTCTTATCTTTTTTCTACTTTCTTTCATAGCGTTACTCCAAAAGTCCAAGCTTACAGCTTAAAAACTTATACCGATACATAGTAATTTTATCATTTTTATAATGTTCTGTCAATATTTTTTCATAACCGCGCGCAATAATGCGACACATATCGCGCCCTTTTTACAAAAAAGAAGCGGAAACATTTGCTTCCGCCCCTCTTTTGTTTTACAGATCGTCTGCGTCCTGTACGGGTTTTTCGTACTCATTGTCGGTACATATCCCCGTATAGCCGCCGAATACGTCGTCGCCGGAACTCATGTCCGCGCCTTTTTTCAGATCCTTTTTACGGCGTTTCATTACTCACCGACGTGGCTGGATCTCTTCGACTGCTTGCCTTCGCATGCCGAGCAGTTCTTCGTGTTGTTTGCCTTGTTCTTTACGTTGCTTGAATTCGTCTTGTTATTCGTCTTTTTCATATATTCTCCTTTTTGAAGGGAAGATGAAGCTCCACTTCACCCTGAGACGCACCGCAGAGAGGACAAATCTTCCAAGCCTCCTTGGTGGTGTGCATATAGCCGCACTCATCGCAAATCCAAAGCATCGGGCGTTCCGCCGCATAGAGAGAGCCGTCCTTGAACGCCTCGAACAGATATTCGAAGATAATTCTGTGATTATGTTCGACCTTTGCTACCTGTTCGAATTTAAGAGCAAGTTGCCCAAACCCCTCATCCTTAGCAATCTTTGCAAAGTTCGGATAGAGCGATTCCGCCTCTGCCTCCTCGTCATTTGCCGCAAAGCGTAAATTTTCTTCCAACGTTCCCGCATGGAAGGGATAGTTTGCATCGATGTGCACGTTTTCCTGACTTCCCGCATTGTTCTGAATTGCGTCGAAGAAAATTTTCGCATGGCTCGTTTCGTTCTTTGCGATGGTACGAATGGTATCTGCGAGCACTTTATAGCCCTGCGCCATCGCCTGTTTTACGATGAGCTGATACCGCATACCTGCCTGACATTCCCCCGCAAACGATCTTGCGAGATTGTAAAACGTCTGCGTCTTGATAAATTCCATTTCGCCTTCTTTCCTCCCTTACGCTCTTATCTTGTACGCCTTCGGGAAAGTTATGCGCCCGCACCCGCTTCCAATTTATTCCGAATAAAAAAAGCGGCGCATCTGCGCCGCTTGCTCATATACCTTAATTCTATTCTTCGGTCGGAGTTTCTTCCGCCGCTGCCTCTGCGGGCTC
>CAMWQK010000006.1 GCA_947176445.1 uncultured Clostridia bacterium
GTGTTGCAGCTGCTCCTGCTCGGCTTCTTCATCGGCTGTATCTGCTGGCACAAGGGCGTTCTCAAGCTCGGCAACGGCGTGATTACTCTGCTTGCGAAGATGCACATCGTGAAGAAGGTAGAGAAGTGGAGAAGTAAGCTCGAAGTCGAGGTAGAGAAGTACCATCAGAGCTTTCAGGCGATCCGCAAGCACCCCATGCTGTTCATCGAGGCATTGGTACTGAACACGGGGCAACGGGTTTCGCTTCTGCTCATTCCCTGCTTTGTCTGCCTTGCGGCTGCGCCCGATACGAGCTTCGGTCTGCTCTTTTCCATGCAGGCGCTCGTTCTTTTGGGGTATAACTCCATTCCGCTTCCGGGCGGCGTGGGTGCCTATGAGTATCTGTATCTGAATATCTATGTCGCGGCGTTCGGAGACGTGTTCATTCTGTCCGCTATGATGATCGAACGCGCGGTATCGTATTATCTCCGCACAATCGTGAGCGGTGTGTATATGCTCGTATACCACACGGCGGGAATGCGCGGAAAGAAAAAACTTAGGGAAGCTCCTGCCGCGTTGGAGAGCGGCGGAGAGCAAGCGCCCGAGGCGGGTGAGAGCGCCGAAGACGCGTCCACAGAAGAAACACTGGGAGAACAAAAAGATGAAAACGACTTGCAGTAAAATTGTAGGTTATTGGCACTACGGAGTGATACTCACGTATCTTTCGGTCATAGCGGCGATTGTCGGTATGTTCCTCTCCGTTCTCATCAATCCGTTCTGGGGCGTCGTATGCCTGTTCGTTTCGGGCATCTGCGATGCGTTCGACGGTGCGGTCGCCAAGTCCCGCAAAAATCGCACGGAAGAGGAAAAGATGTTCGGCAGCCATATCGACTCGCTGAGCGATATCATGGCATTCGGCATCGCACCCGTCTTCATCGGGTTCACCATGGGCTTGCACGAGTGGTATTATCTTGCGATCTTCTGCCTGTTCACGCTATGCGCGCTCATTCGTCTTGCATACTTCGACGTAACGGAGGAGATCCGTATCAAGACGGACGCAGGCAGACGCACGTCGTTTGAAGGACTGCCCGTCACCAACGTGGCGATCGGCGTGCCCGTCTTCTACGTCGTTTCCACGATGTTCGTCTACATCTGCCCGCTCGCAATGGAGCTCATCATGGCGTTCTGCTATCTCCTGTGCGCAGCGCTCTTCGTTATTCGTTTCCGTATGCCCAAGGCGGGCGTGCGCGGGCTGTGCATCACGATTGCGATCGTCACCGTGCTCGTCATTTCGCTCTGCCTCATTCGCTACTACGTCTGCCACGTTCCGCTCATCATCTCATGAGAAAAACGTTAAAGCGCGAGGATCCTCCCCGCTCGTTAAAATTTTTATATCATACGAGATTCGGTTCTCTCGTACTTCGTCTTATCACCCGCAGGTGGATCTCCCGCCTTGCGGGTAAATTTCTTGACAGCCGTCTCTCCAAGGGGCGTATCAGGAAGTATATCAAAAAGCACAATGTGCCGATGGAGAACTTTATTGAGGAGAAGTATCCCTCCTTCAATGCCTTCTTCACGCGTCGTATCAAGCCCGAGCTTCGCCCGTTCGATATGAATCCCGAGGCGTTTATCTCCCCCTGCGACGCAAAGCTCTCCCTCTACAAAATTGAAGAGGGGACGAAGTTCACCGTCAAGGGATTTACTTACACGGTGGAGACGCTGCTGAAAAACAGCGAACTTGCGAAGAAGTTCGAGGGCGGCTACTGCTTCGTGCTGCGGCTCTCCGTCGAGGACTATCACCGCTATTTTTATCTGGACGACGGCACGCAGGAGAAGAGCGTGTTCATCAAGGGGCGACTGCATACCGTCCAGCCCGCGGCGCTCGAACGGCGGCGGGTGTTCACCGAGAACTGCCGCGAGTATACCGTGCTTCATACCGAGCACTTCGGCACCGTCGCGCAGATCGAGGTCGGCGCGATGATGGTGGGGCGTATCGTCAACAACCACCGCGAGGCGTACGCCTTCAAACGGGGCGAGGAGAAGGGGAAATTCGAGTTCGGCGGCTCTACGATCATCGTCCTCACCGAGAAGGGGCAGGTCGTGCCCGACGAGGAGTTTCTTGTCAATACGGCGGCGGACGAGGAGACGTTCGTCAAATGCGGCGAGCGGATCGGCTGGGGGGGGGTCGGTCAGATTTCATAAGTTCGCTGTAAATATGCGTATAAAAAGGCAAAAAAGGGCAAAAATTTTTGAAAAAAGCCCGTTGAAAACGTTGACAAACAGTTGCGCGTTGTGATAATATATTTAGGCTGTGTAAAACGGCGTATAGGGTTGAGACGGGAAGTTACTGAAAAATCGAGGTCGGAAAGCCCCTCGGCAGATAATTTCCGTTGACAAATGTAGGAGCTCGACTCCTGCGACTAACCGAGGCTTTTGCGAGAAAACACCGCAAAGACGCGTGTTTTTTTGATTGACAGCCTCGATACGCACGGATGCGTTGACACAGACGAATTCAGTTAGTATAAAAAAGGAGTAAGAACAATGGCAGGACAGAAAATCAGAATCAAGTTGGCAGCTTACGAGCACGAGCTCGTTGACCAGGCGGCAAGCCGCATCGTCGAGACGATGCAGAAGGGCGGAGCGAAGATCTCCGGTCCCATTCCCCTTCCCACCGAGAAGGAGATCGTGACCATTCTCCGTGCGCCGCACAAATATAAGGATTCGCGCGAGCAGTTCGAAATTCGCACCTACAAGAGAATTATCGACATCTACAACGCAAACGCGAAACTGCTCGACAGTATCCACCTCCCCGCAGGCGTGGATATCAAAGTAAAACTGTAATCCGATAATACTTTATTATTAAGGTATTGTGGAAATAAAAAAATTTTTAAGGAGTGAACTTTATCAATGAATAAAGCAATCATCGGCCGCAAGGTGGGGATGACCCAGATCTTTGCGGAGGACGGAAAGGTAATTCCCGTAACGGTAGTGGAAGCGGGACCTTGCCCCGTCGTGCAGGTCAAGACGGTAGAGACGGACGGCTACAACGCGCTTAAGCTCGGCTTCATCGAGACGAAGGAGCAGGCGCTCAACAAGCCCGAACTCGGACAGTTCAAGAAGGCGAAAATCACGCCTTGCAAAGTGCTCAAAGAAGTACGCCTCGACAAGGTCGAAGGCTACAATGTGGGCGACAAGGTAAACGCAGACATCTTCGCGGCAGGCGAGAGAGTAGACGTAAAGGGCGTCACCAAAGGTCACGGCTATACGGGCGTTATCAAGCGTTGGAATCAGCACCGTTTGAAAGAGACGCACGGCGTAGGCCCCGTACACAGAGAGCCGGGTTCTATGGGCGCAAACAGCACCCCTTCGAGAGTGTTCAAGCATAAGCACCTCGCAGGTCAGTACGGTGTGGAGAACGTTACGATCCAGAACCTCGAGGTCGTAAGAGTGGATGCGGCGCGCAATGCGATCCTCATCAAGGGCGCGATCCCCGGTCCCAAGGGCAGCGTCGTTACGATCGCGAACAGCGTGAAGAGCAAATAAGGAGAAAGACAATGGCAAGCGTGAAAGTATATAATATGAAGGGCGAGGAAGTCGGGAAGCTGGAACTTGCAGACAGCGTGTTCGGCGTCGACTACAACGAGCCTCTGATTCATCAGGCAGTCGTAACTTACCTTGCAAATCAGCGTCAGGGCACGAAATCCACCCTCACCCGCACGGAAGTGCGCGGCGGCGGTATCAAGCCTTGGAGACAGAAGGGTACGGGTCGGGCTCGTCAGGGTTCCATCCGCGCACCGCAGTGGACGAAGGGCGGCGTCGTGTTCGCACCCAAGTCCCGCGACTTCTCGAAGAAGATGAACGCTCAGGCAAAGCGCGGCGCACTTGTCTCCGCTCTTTCCAAGAAGGTAGCGGACGGGGAGCTCCTCGTCGTTGATTCGCTCAGCGTCTCCGCTCCCAAGACGAAGGAGATGGCGGCCTTCAAGAAGGCGCTCAAACTCGATAAGAAGACGGTCGTCGTCATGGACGAGAACAATGCAGACGTGATCCTCGCATCGCGCAACCTCGACAAGTTCAAGACGCTCTCCGTTTCCGAAATCAATACGTACGAAATCGTCGCGAACGCGGTCGTCGTGCTCACGAAGGGTTCGGTAAAAATTCTTGAGGAGGTCTATGCATAATGAGACCGGAAGATATCATTTTGAGACCTGTTCTCACGGAGAAGGGCGTCGACGGGATCGCGGACAAGCGTTATACCTTTGAGGTAGCGAAGAGCTCCAACAAGACGCAGATTAAGATCGCGGTCGAGCAAATGTTCGCAGGCGTAAAGGTAAAGAGTGTCAACACCGTTACCCGCCGCGGTAAGCTCAAGAGAATGGGAAGAAACGAAGGGTACACCCCCACGACGAAGAAGGCGATCGTAACGCTTTCCGAAGACAGCAACTCCATCGAGTACTTTAACTAGTTGTCGTAAAATCGGAGGATAACAGGAAATGGTCAAGAGATATAAACCCACATCTCCCGCACGTCGTTTTATGACGGTTCACGATTACACCGAACTTTCTAAGGTCGCTCCCGAGCGTTCGCTGCTCGAAGATCAGAGAAAATCCGGCGGCAGAAACAACGCGGGCAGAATTACGGTAAGACACATCGGCGGCGGCAACAGAAGAAAGTACCGCATCATCGATTTCAAGAGAAATAAGGACGATATTCCCGCAACGGTCAAGAGCATCGAATACGATCCCAACCGCAGCGCGAACATTGCGCTCCTCGTCTATGCAGACGGCGAGAAGAGATATATCCTCGCGCCCGTCGGGCTCAACGTCGGCGACAAGGTGCAGAGCGGTTCTAAGTCGGATATCAAAGTCGGCAACGCGTTAAAGCTCGAAGATATCCCCGTCGGTACGATGGTTCACAACATCGAGATGCAGCCCGGTCGCGGCGGTCAGATCGCGAGAAGCGCAGGTATCTCCGCGCAGATCATGGCAAAAGAGGGCGCTTATGCGACTATCAAGATGCCTTCGGGCGAAATGCGCCTCATTCCCCTTGCATGCAAGGCGACGATCGGTCAGGTCGGCAACGTCGAGCACGAGATCATCAGAGTGGGTAAGGCAGGTAAGACGCGTCACCTCGGCGTAAAGCCTACGGTTCGCGGCTCGGTCATGAACCCCAACGATCACCCTCACGGCGGTGGTGAAGGTAAGTCTCCCGTCGGCCACGCAGGTCCTATGACCCCTTGGGGCAAGCCCGCGCTCGGCTACAAGACGAGAAAGAAGAAGAATCCTACGAGCAGATTCATCCTGAAGAGAATCAATTAAGGAGGGCACAGATAATGTCGAGAAGTGTTAAGAAAGGACCTTACGTAGAAGCGAAGCTGCTTCAGAGAATCGAAGAGATGAATAAGGTCAACGAGAAGAAAGTACTCAAGACTTGGTCGAGAGCATCGACGATCTTCCCTCAGATGGTAGGTCACACGATTGCGGTTTACGACGGCAGAAAGCACGTACCTGTCTACATTACCGAAGATATGGTCGGCTGCAAGCTCGGTGAGTTCGCGCCCACCAGAACGTTCAAAGGGCACACGGCGAAGACGACGTCGCCCGGTAAATAAGGAGGTTGAGTTATGGCGGGTAATATGAAAAAGAAAGCCGCAAAGGTCGCTGAGATCAAAGAGCAGCGCCCCCACGCGGTCGCAAAATACATCAGAATTTCTCCCTATAAGGTGAGAACGGTGCTCGACCTCATCAGAGGCAAGAGCGTCCTCGAAGCAAAGGCGATCCTCGAGAACAGCACCAACGGCGGTGCGGTTCCCACCAAGAAGGTGCTCATGAGCGCGGTTGCGAACGCAGAGCACAACCTCGGTATGGACAGAGGCGATCTGTACGTCGCGGCGTGCTACGCAAACGGCGGCACGATGCTCAAGAGAATGCAACCCGTATCCAAGGGCAGAGGACATGCGATTTTGAAGAGAACGAGCCACATCACGGTCATTCTTGACGTGAAGAGTGCAGAAGGAGAGATCTAATGGGACAGAAAGTTAATCCTCACGGAATGAGAGTAGGCATCATCAAGAGTTGGGATACTCAGTGGTATGCAGACAAGAAGGAATTTTCCGTTTATCTCAAAGAAGATTACGAGATTCGTACCTATATCAAGAAGAAGTACTATGCTGCGGCGATCTCCAAGATCCTGATCGAGCGCGCGGCGGGCAGAATCGTCGTAACCATCTACACGGGCAGACCGGGCGTTCTCATCGGCAAAGCCGGCTCGGAGATCGAGGTCATCAAGAAGGAGCTTGCTAAACTTACCAAGGGTAAGAACGTGAGCATCAATGTAAACGAAGTGAGAAAGATCGACGCGGACGCACAGTTGGTTGCGGAGAGCGTTGCACAGCAGCTTGAAAAGCGTATGTCCTTCCGCAGAGCCATGAAACAGGCGATCGGCAAGACGATGCGCGCGGGTGTTAAGGGCGTGAAGATGCAGGTCAGCGGCCGTCTCGACGGACGTGAAATCGCAGGTACCGAGCACTATCACGACGGGAGCATTCCTCTTCAAACGCTGCGTGCGGATATCGACTACGGCTTCGCGGAGGCACACACGACGTTCGGCATGATCGGCGTCAAGTGCTGGATCTATAAGGGTGAAGTCTTAAAGAGCGCGAAGAAGTCGGAAGGAGGCAACAAGTAATGTTAATCCCGAAGAGAGTTAAGAGAAGAAGACAGCACCGCGGCCGCATGAAGGGCTCGGCGCAGAAGGGGAACGTAATCGCATACGGCGAGTACGGACTCGTTGCGGAAGAGTGCGCATGGATCAAATCCAACCAGATCGAGGCTGCCCGTATCGCAATGACGCGTTTCATCAAGCGTGGCGGACAGGTCTGGATCGACATCTTCCCCCACAAGCCGATCACGAAGAAGCCTGCGGAGACGCGCATGGGCTCCGGTAAAGGTTCGGTCGAGTACTGGGTAGCGGTCGTAAAGCCGGGCAGAGTGCTCTTTGAAATGGCAGGCGTTCCGGAGGACGTTGCGCGCGAGGCAATGAGACTTGCATCGCACAAGCTCCCCGTAAAATGCAAATTCGTAAAGAAAGAAGCGGCAGTTCCCGCCGCAAATACCACAGAGGGCGGTGAAGGCTGATGAAAGCGAAAGAACTTCAAGGTATGACAGATGTAGAGCTTGAAAAGAAGCTCAGCGACCTGAAGAGCGAGCTCTTCAATCTTCGTTTCCGTCTTGCGTCCGGACAGCTTGAAAATCCCGTTTCGATCAGAACGTGCAAGCGGGATATCGCAAGAGTCAACACGGAGATCCGCGCGCGTGCGCTGAAGGCGTAAGGAGGCGAAGTCATGGAAAGAAATTTAAGAAAAGAAAGAGTCGGCATCGTCGTTTCCGATAAGATGGACAAGACGGTGGTCGTAGCGGTCACGGATAAGAGCATCCACCCCGTATATAAGAAGACGATCACGCGTACGGTACGTTTTAAGGCGCACGATGAACAGAACGAATGCGGCGTAGGCGATAAGGTGCTCATCGTTGAGACGAGAAAGCTCAGCAAAGACAAGAACTGGAGAGTTGCCTCCATCGTCGAAAAGGCCAAGTAAGGTATAAGGAGATAACGAGTTATGATACAACCTCAGACAAGGCTGAAAGCGGCTGACAATTCGGGCGCAAAAGAGCTTATGTGTATTCGTGTACTCGGCGGTTCGTTCCGGCGCAGCGGAAACATCGGTGACGTCATCGTCGCTTCCGTGAAGACGGCAACGCCCGGCGGCGCAGTCAAGAAGGGCGACGTCGTTAAGGCGGTCATCGTAAGAAGTGCGAAGGGGATCCGCAGAGCGGACGGCACATATATTCGTTTCGACGATAACGCAGCGGTCATCATCGACAGCCAGAAACAACCCAAGGGCACGCGTATTTTTGGGCCCATCGCGAGAGAACTGAGAGAGAAGGATTACATGAGAATCATCTCCCTCGCTCCCGAAGTACTGTAAGGAGGCTCGGAAATGAACGTTAAAGTAAACGATAACGTACTCGTATTGACGGGTAAATACAAGGGCAAGCAGGGAAAAGTCCTCGCGACCATTCCCAAGGCAAACAAAGTCGTTGTCGAAGGCGTCAACATCGTGCACAAGCACGAGAAGGCGAGAAGGGCAAACGAGACGAGCAAGATCGTTACCGAGGAAGCGCCCATCGACGTTTCCAACGTAGAGGTCGTTTGCGATAAGTGCGGCAAGGCGACGAGAGTCGGTCATGCCGAAGTAAACGGGAAGAACGTCCGCGTCTGCAAGAAGTGCGGCGCAACGCTCGATAAGGCGTTCGTCAAGAAGTCGAAGGCAAAGGCTGCCGAGACGGAGACGGAAGCTCCCAAGAAGAGAACGAGAAAGCGTAGCGCAGCTGCGGAGACCGCAGAGACACCCGTAGAGAGCGCTCCCGCAGAGGAAGCGCCCGCAAAGGCAACGAGAAAGCGCACAACAAAGACCGTCGAGAGCAAGTCCGCTGATACGGATAATTAAGGCCGACGGATAAGGAGAGCTTTTAATGGCAGAGAAAAAGACAGCGAAGAAGGCAGAGGCAAAGACCGAAACCGCAAAGAGCGTGAGCAGAGTCAAGGAGATGTACGATAAAGAAGTCGTCCCTTACCTCATGAAGAAGTTCGGCTACAAGTCGGTCATGCAAGTACCCAAGCTCGTGAAGATCGTCATCAACACGGGTCTCGGCGACATCAAGGACAATCAGAAGTCCATGCAGATCACCGAGGGCGAGATCAAGCTGATTACGGGACAGAAGCCCGTATATTGCAAGGCGACCAAGTCGGTTGCAAACTTCAAGGTGAGAGAGGGCATGCCCATCGGTATCAAGGTCACCCTCCGCGGCACGAGAATGTACGACTTTTACGATAAGTTCGTCTCGATCGCTCTTCCGAGAGTCCGCGACTTCCGCGGGGTTTCCGATAAGGCGTTCGACGGCAGAGGCAACTACTCCGTCGGCTTGAAGGAGCAACTCATCTTCCCCGAGATCACCTACGATCAGGTGGAGAAGATCAGAGGCATGGACGTGTGCATCGTTACGACGGCGCAGACGGACGAGGAAGCGAGAGAACTTTTGAGGGCGCTCGGTATGCCCTTCAAGAAGTAAGGAGAAGAGACATGGCAAAAAAGTCAATGATAAATAAACAGCAGAAAGCGCCCAAGTTTTCCACGAGAGCTTACACCCGTTGCTCTATCTGCGGAAGACCTCACGCGGTTTTGAGAAAGTACGGCGTGTGCCGTATCTGCTTCAGAAACCTCGCGTACAAGGGACAGATCCCCGGCGTGAAGAAGTCGAGCTGGTAAGGAGGTAAGAGATGACTGATCCTATCGCAGATATGCTCACAAGAATTAGAAACGCACTTACGAGCCACAAAGAGAAGGTGGAGATCCCCTCTTCGAATATGAAGAAGGCGATCGCAGACATCATGCTCAAAGAAGGCTATGTGAAGGACGTTAAATTTGAGGAAGACGGATACAACGGGAAGCTCGTCATTACCCTCAAATACACGGAGAAGAACCACTCGGTCATCGGCGGCTTGCAGAGAGTGAGTAAGCCCGGACTGAGAACGTACAGCGGCGCGCAGGAGATGCCCAAGGTTTTGGGCGGCTTCGGCATCGCGATCGTCTCCACCAATAAAGGAATTATGACGGATAAGCAGGCAAAGGCGCAGAATGTCGGCGGCGAAGTGCTCTGCTATATCTGGTAAGGAGGGAATTATGTCGAGAATCGGTAAACTGAGTATCGCTGTTCCCGCAGGTGTCAGCGTTGAGTTCAACAACAAGATCGTGACCGTCAAGGGACCCAAGGGCACGCTTACGCGTGAAGTCAAGGGTGCGATCGACGTAAAGAACGAGGACGGACACGTTCACGTACTTGCACTGAACGAAGAGAAAGAGACGAATGCTCTTCACGGCTTATACAGAGCGCTCATCAACGATATGGTGAAGGGCGTTTCCGAGGGCTTTGTGAAGGGGCTTGAGATCAAGGGCGTCGGCTGGAGAGCTGCAAAGCAGGGCAACAAAATCGTTCTGAACGTAGGCTTTTCGCACCCCGTCGAGTTTGTGGAACCGGAAGGGATCAAGCTCGAATGCCCTTCGCAGACGGAGCTCACCGTCAGCGGGATCGACAAGGCACTCGTCGGACAGGTTGCTGCGGATCTTCGCGCAATCAGAGTTCCCGAGCCTTACCACGGCTACGGCATTCGCTATAAGGGCGAGAACGTCGAGCATAAGGAAGGCAAGACTTCGGGTAAAGGCAAGAAGTAAAGGAGCGAATCATGATAACCAAAATTGATAAAAATACGGTCAGACAACGCCGTCACGCTCGTGTAAGAAAGCACGTTTCGGGCACGGCGGAAACGCCCCGTCTCAACGTTTACAGAAGCTTAAATCACATCTACGTTCAGGTCATCGACGACGTAAAGGGCGTAACGCTCGCATCGGCAAGCACGCTGGAAAAGGACGTACGTACGAAGATTGCAGACATGACCAAGACGGAAGCGGCAAAGGTCGTTGGCGAAACGGTCGCTGCCCGTGCGAAGGAAAAGGGAATCGAGACTGTCGTATTTGACAGAGGCGGATATCTCTACACCGGTCGCGTGAAGGCAGTTGCAGACGGCGCACGGGAAGCCGGACTCAAATTCTGATTAGGAGAGACGACGAAATGGCAAGAGAAAACAGACCTCAAAGAAAACAAGATCAGGACGACGGTTTCATCAAAAAGCTCATCGGGATCAACCGCGTCAGCAAGACGGTCAAGGGCGGCAGAAACATGCGTTTTGCAGCGCTTGTCGTTGTCGGTGACGGCAACGGTAAGGTTGGTTACGGTCAGGGCAAGGCGAAGGAAGTTCCCGAAGCGATCGAAAAGGCAACGCAGGCTGCTAAGAAAAATATGATCAACGTTCCCATCGTGAATACGAGTATCCCTCACGAGATCCTCGGTAAGTTCGGCAGAGGCGCAGTGCTTATGATGCCCGCTGAAGACGGTACGGGCGTTATCGCGGGCGGTCCCGTCCGTGCGGTCATGGAGGCAGCCGGAATCAAAAACATCAGAACCAAGTCTCACGGTACGCAGAATGCGGGCAACTGTGTAAAGGCTACCATCGCGGGGCTCTCCGAGCTCAAGACGGCGGAGCAGGTTGCGGCGCTTCGCGGCAAGACCGTCGAAGAAATCATCGGCTAAGGAGGGCGTTATGATTAAAGTAACACTCGTAAAAAGCACGATCGGCGAAGTGGAATCGGTAAAAGCTACGATTGCATCGCTCGGTCTCAAAAAAATCCGTTCTACCAAAACGTTCGAGGAGACGCCTGCACTTGCAGGGCAGCTCAAAAAAGTTGCACACCTCGTCAAGGTAGAGAACGTATAAGGAGAAAAGCATGAGAATCGATACTATTTCTCCCGCAGAGGGAGCAAGAACGAGCGAGAAGCGCCTTGGGCGCGGTATCGGCTCGGGCTTGGGCAAGACGAGCGGCAAGGGTCATAAAGGTCAGTGGGCGCGTTCGGGCGGCGGGGTGCGTCCCGGGTTCGAAGGCGGTCAGATGCCGCTTGCAAGACGCATTCCCAAGCGTGGCTTTAACAACAAATTCCGCAAGGAGTACGTCATTGTAAACATCTCCGCACTCGCGGATCTTCCCGCAGGTACGGTCGTTGATTACGGTTTCGTCATGGAGAACGGGCTTTGCAAGGCAGTCAAGAACAACTGCGGACTCAAAGTTCTCGGCGATGGCGAGATCAAAGTAGCCCTTACGGTAAAGGCCGCTAAATTCTCGGCGCAGGCAAAAGCCGCTATCGAGCAGGCGGGCGGCACCGCAGAGACGCTCGAAAACGCTTGATCCGTTATTTTCGGATCGCGCTTTTGACCGTTTCAACGCATAGGAGTTAAAAAATGATTGAAACACTCAAAAACGCCTTTCAGAACAAGGAAATCAGAAAGAAGATTTTATTGACGCTTCTTCTGCTCCTTGTTTTCCGCATTGGCTGCTACATTCCCATTCCGGGTCTTGCAAGAAATTTCATCGAGAACGCAATCAGCAATAACGGGAACGACTTCCTCGGGCTGATGAGCGATATCACCGGTGGCGCTCTTGCAAGCGGTACGCTGTTTGCGCTCGGAATCGGACCGTACATCAATGCGTCCATTATCATGCAGCTACTCACCGTCGGTATCCCTTACCTTGAACGTTTGTCCAAGCAGGGTGAAGAGGGGAAGAAAAAGATCACCAACATTACGCGCGTCGTAACGATTATCCTTGCGGTCGTGCAGTCCATCGGTATCATCGTAAACTTTGCGGGCGGCTTCTCTGCCGACGTAACGGATACGACTTCCAACATCAAGTGGGATCTCTTCTTCAATTCGAGAGCAGTTGCAATCATCTACATGACGGTCGTATACACCGCGGGCTCCGTACTTGTTATGTGGCTCGGCGAGCGTATTACGGAATACGGCATCGGTAACGGTATCTCGATGATCATCTTCATCGGTATCCTTTCGACCGCAGGTCAGACGCTTCTTAAGAAGTTCATCGAGATCGGCACGAACGTAGACGTGATCTGGAGCATCGTGCTCTTCATCGTCCTCGCCGTTGTCATCTTCTTCCTCATCGTATTCGTCGACCTTGCAGAACGCCGCATTCCCGTGCAGTATGCAAAGCGCGTACGCGGTACGAAGATGTACGGCGGACAGTCATCCGTGATCCCCATGAAGATCTCGGCAAGCGGCGTCATGCCCCTCATCTTTGCATTTGCGATCATCTCGTTCCCGTCCATGATCATGAGCCTTGTGCCCGCCTGGGCAGATGCGCTCGCATGGTGGAACAGCGTGTTTGGTTCGGGTACGTGGGCGTACGTTCTCGTACTGTGCGTATTCATCTTCGCGTTCTCGTTCTTCTATGCGCAGATCCAGTTCAATCCGGAAGACGTATCCAAGAACATTCAGCAGAACGGCGGCTTCATTCAGGGTATCCGCCCCGGCAAGCCGACGGCACAGTATCTCAGAAAGATCAACAACCGCATTACGCTGTTCGGAGCGATCTTCTTAACGCTCGTTGCGTTCATTCCTTCCTTCGCGTTCAGCTGGGCAGGTAACGACCTTGTCAACGTATTCTCGACGACAGGTATCCTCATCGTCGTCTCGGTTGCGCTTGAATTTGATAAGCAGCTGCAATCGCAGATCATGATGAAGAATTACAAAGGGTTCTTAAAGTAATTTCATCCCGAAATACTTTGTCGTGTTCCGTGTCGGCTTGGTTGCGTACGTCTTAGTACGCGTCCGCGCCGATACTCACACTCCTCGTCTTTCGGGCGAACTTATTTAAGAACTTCGCTTGGAAATAGCAATTAAGGAGAAACGTATGAATCTTATATTACTCGGTGCACCCGGCGCAGGCAAGGGGACGCAGGCAAAGAAGATCGCAGAGCGCTATCATCTGCCCCACATCTCCACGGGCGACATCTTCCGTGAGAACATCAAGAGAGAGACGGAGATCGGACTTCTTGCCAAGTCGTATATCGACAAGGGCGCGCTCGTTCCCGACGAGGTAACGTGCGCGATCGTGAAGGACCGTCTCACGTGGGACGATTGCAAGAACGGTTGCCTTCTCGACGGTTTCCCCCGCAACCTCTATCAGGCGGAGGAGCTCGACAAGTTCGCAAAGATCGACGGCGTCGTGAATATCAACATCGATTTCGGTCTGCTGATGGATCGCCTTTGCGGCAGAAGAGTTTGCAGAGAGTGCGGCGAGAGCTACCACGTCTCCACCTTAGGCGGACAGACGAAGTGCCACTGCGGCGGCGAGCTCTATCAGAGAAAGGACGACAATCCCGAAACGGTAAAGAGCCGTCTCGACGTATACAGCGCGCAGACCGCTCCGCTCATTGATTACTACACGAAGAAGGGCATCATCCTCAACTTCACGGGTACAGAAG
>CAMWQK010000007.1 GCA_947176445.1 uncultured Clostridia bacterium
CTTCTATATGTTCTGTTCGTCGGGTCGGATTTTCAAGATCAATACCGACTTCGTCGGGCTCAATCAGGTCAATGCGTGGATGAGAGACGACATCACCTCGATCGACGAAGGAGAGTTCGACAAGAACGCGTACTTCGTATTCGGCTCGATGTTGTCGCTGTGCGGCGCGGAGTATCACGCAGAGCAAAAGACCTTCTATATGCTCGATACTTCGGCGAATATCTATGCCTGCACGGGCGATGTGTTCGACTATCGCAACAGCGAGCGCGGCGTGCTCGACTATTCCGATTACTTAAAGGCGGAGATCTCGTTCGAGAGCGGTTACGGTCCGATCAACCGCAATAACGACAACAGCTCTTCGCGCAATACGCCGCCCATGTATCTGCACGAGGGCTCGAACAGACTGCTCATCTTCTTCACGAGCAGCAACCGCGTCTGCGGGTTCGACGTATCGGACGGGGTAGACAGAGCGTTCGACAGTGCGCTCGAATACAACATTCGCGCGGTTGCCTATAACGAGGATGGGACGGAACTCTTCCTCTGCTATACGGATAACGACAATATCACGTTCAATCTCTCCGTCAACAGCCCGAACATCTACCTGCGCGGCACGTTTAAGACGCTTTCGACGGTATTCTTCGTGCTCTTCGCAGTAGCGTTCGTTGTGGCAATCATCCTCATCGGATGTACGCTCAGAAAGGGCTTTGCCGCAAAGACGAAGAGCGTATTAAAGGATCTCGTCAAGCAGAAGTGGGTATACATCATTCTCGCATGCTCGCTTGTGCTCCTGTTCATGTTCTGTTATTACCCTGCGATATCGTCGATCGCGCTATCGTTCACCGATTACACGGGCACAAATCCGTCCAAGCAGTGGAATAACTTCAAAAACTATGTGGACATCTTCACGAGCTTGGAGGCGATCCGTTCCTTCGGAAACATGCTCATCTTCCTGCTCGCCGATATCGTGACGGCGATCGTACCGCCGCTCATGTTCGCGTTCTGTCTCTCGATCATTCGCTCGAAGGCGTATTCCAAGACGGCGCGCGTGCTCCTGTTCCTGCCTACGATCCTGCCGAGCATGGCGACGACACTCATCTGGAAGTTCGGTATCTTCGGTTCGAGCGGTGCGCTCAACTCCGTTCTCCGGTTCTTGACGGGCGATTCCGAGCTGACGATCAACTTCCTGTTCAACAACTCCTGGTCCATTCCCTCGCTCATCTTCATGGGCTTCCCGTGGGTGGGGTCGTACCTCATCTTCTACGGCGCGATGATGAATATCCCTTCCTCGTACTTCGAGGCGGCGGAGCTCGAGGGCTGCGGACTGTTCAAACGGTTCTTCAAGATCGATATCCCGCTGATCACAGCGCAGATCAAATACGTGTTTATCATGTCGTTCATCGCTTCGGTGCAGAACTTCGGGCGCGTATACACGTTGACGGGCGGCGCTTACGGCACGGATATCCCCATCAACCGCATGTATTCCTACCTGCTCGCGCAGGACTACGGAATCGCGGCGGCGTATGCGACGATCCTGTTCCTCTTCCTGCTCATTGCGACGGTGTTCAACCTGAGAATGCAGACAGTGGAACGCGACTAAGGGGAAGGAGGGAAAATTATGGAAAACGAAACAGTTTTTTCGGGAAATCCGCAAGAGTTAACTCCCCCTGCAAAGCCGCAGAAGAGAAAGTATAAGCACACGCGCCTTCGCTCGCAGGACAAATTGCCCATTCAGATTACGTTCTATATCTACATCGGCGTCATGGTCATCTTCAGCATGATCCCGCTGTATATCACGCTCCTGAACAGCCTGAAGACGAATTCGCAGGTCGCGACGAGTATCTTCTCCTTCCCGACCTTTACGGAGATATTCAGCAACATCGGCACGAACTTTGCGGCGGCCTGGAATATCATCATCCGCTACATGCTCAATTCGGTGCTCGTCTCCTTCGTGGCGGCGTTCCTGAACGTATTCGTTGCATCCGTGCTGGCGTACCTGTTCGCGCGCAAGCACTTCGTTGCAAAGGAATTCATCTTTACGCTGTACATCATGATCCTACTCATTCCGTCCATCCTCGGTATGTCTACTCTGTACCCCATGATGGCGGAGACCTTCGGAATGAAAAATAACTATCTTGCCGTATGGCTCCCCGTGCTTGCGGGCGGTCAGGCGGGTGCGCTGTTCCTGTTCAGAACGTTCTTCGGCTCGCACCCTGCGGCAGTCTACGAGAGCGCGATGCTCGACGGCGCGAACGACGTGCAGATTTACTTATACTTCACCGTTCCGTTTGCGTTGCCGATTATTCTTCTCAACTTTGTCTCGACGTTCAGCGGACAGTACAACGACTATCTGTGGACGAGTCTGATTCTGGAAGGGGATATGCTCACGCTCACGCCCGTGCTGTTCGCCCGTTCGGCGGAGTTCAACTCCACGCAACAGGCGGTGGGGTATGCGGCGTATTTGATCGCATCCATTCCGCTCATCTTCGTAACGGCGTTGAGCCTTGAAAAATTCCAGAGCGGTGACTTTGCCGCGGGATTGAAACTCTGATTTTCGGAAAGGGAAAGCTCTTTTCTAAAATAACAAACGGTAACTTTTTGGCGAAGCGTGCATTGAGCAAAATTTACGAACCGCTCAATGAGGGTGATCTAAAAAATTAGGACGAAATTATGAGATCAAAGAAACTTACGAAACTTTCGGCAATTCTGCTTGGCGCGTCGCTCACGGTCGGCGTGCTCGGCATCGCAACCGCATGCGGCGAAGAGGCACATGACCACACCTTTGCTACGGAGTGGACGAAGACGGAGTACGAGCACTACTATGCGGCAACGTGCGAGCATTCGACCGAGAAGAAGGACGTCGGCGGTCACAGACTTGTAGACGGCACCTGCTCGGTTTGCGGCTACACGAAGGACGCTGTTGCTTCCTATGCGTATGAGGAAGTAGAGGGCGGTATCGCAATCACGGCATATACGGGCGATCCGATGGACGAGATCACCATCCCCGCAACCATCGACGGCAAGAAGGTCGTTGCAATCGCAGACGATGCACTCACCATTCTTAACGAAGACCCCGAGGCAAGACTTGATTCTCTGAAACAGGTCAAGACGATCAAATTCGAGGCAGAGATTAAGACGGTCGGTAAGCGCAACTTCTCGAGAATGAATTCGCTCAAATCCGTCGTTCTTCCCGATAGCGTCACGAAAGTTGATACGGGCTGCTTCTATTCCAACCCTCAGCTCACGACGTTGAAGGTTCCGAACGGCTACGTCGTTCTCGGCACGGAGACGCTCCAGGCTTGCCCGAAACTTGATACCATTCAACTTCCCGAAACGTTGAGCCCTGCTGATTCTACCGTATTCAAGGGACTTGCTAACGATATCGATATCATCTACGGCGGTAGCAAGAGCGAGTGGATGGCATCTACCTACAAGGCAAAGAGCCGCTTAACAAATGCAAACGTAACGTACTACGGCGGGGCAGAGGTCACGACCGAAGAGGACGGCGGCTTCGTATACAAGCTGAATGCAGATAACAATTCTTACAGCATCGTCGGTCTTACGGCAGACATCATCTCCGAGACCTCGACGGAAATCAACCTTCCCTTGACCTATAAGGAGAAGAACGTTACGGCGCTCGGCAGCGCGGTGTTCAACATCAACGCTTACGACGCAACGGAAGATGCAGAGCTCATCGCTTACCTCAAGACGGTTACGGCGGTCGACGTAAACAGCGCATTGGCTGCAAAGGATACGCATATCACGAGCATCGTCAACCACAACTTCGTCGGCATGGCGGCGCTTAACAGAGCGACGCTTCCCGCGGAAATCACGAACGAGACGCTCGTCGGCTGCTGGGTCAGCGTTCCCCTTCGCGGACAGGTCAGAATTCCCAGAGGCGTGAAAGTGTTGCAGGAGTGCATGAACTTCCCCGACGACAGCTGGTTCTGCGGCGCGCCCACGGCTGGACAGTTTGCGTTCTCCTTGGTTGTGCCCGCTTCGTTTGAAAAGTTCGAGAGCTGCTGGCAGTTCAACAACAAGGCTGAAGGACAGTGCGCATTTACGATCTTAATGGACGGCATCACTGAGACTCTGTTGGATGATGGAGTGACGACGGATGCCACCGAGGCAATCGCAGCGTTCAGAGCATGGAACGAGGCAAGCACGTACTATAACGGTGCTATGCAGGGCTTCCTGGCTACGTTCCCCGACGCACAGCTTGTTCGCGGTGCAAATAACTGGCTCGCTGCTGCCGGTTGGCAGGCTCTGGGCTTCATCTACAGCTCCTATGATGCAGTCGTAGATGCAGGTTATTAAGAGAGGATTTAATCAACTATGAAAAAAGCTGCTAAAGTATTTTCCGTTGCATTTGCAACGACGCTTGCATTCACCTGTTTTGCCGCTTGCGGCAAAACAGAGAATACAGACGGACCTTATACGGTCACGTTTGACGCAAACCTCGACGGCACGGGCTTGACGGAGAAAGACGTCACCGCCGTAAAGCCGCAGACGGTTGAAAAGGGCGAGAAGGCGAAGGCCGCTACGATCGTCATCAAGACCGCCAATCCCGAAGGATACGCCTTCCAGTACTGGATGACGGAGAAGACGGGAACGGAGGCTTACAGCTTCGATACGCCTGTCGTATCCGATATCACGCTGTATGCGAAGTGGTCGAAGCAGGTCACGGTCAACTTCCTCTTCAAGGGAGTAAACGTAGACGGCACCGATCTTGCGGTCGAGCAGAAGGTGTTCTCGGGCGCAAAGGCGAGCCGCGAAGACACGGCTGCCGGCTGGAAGCACGTAGACGGCTACTACACCGACGAGGCTTACACGACGGCTTACGACTTCAATTCGCCCGTTACGCAGGACATGACGATCTACGTGAAGACGAGCGGAAAGGGGCTTTATGCTTCGTCCATCGTCGGGCTTGCTACGAGCTACGGCGACTCGCAGGAGAAGTTCGATCCCGAATCCTACATCAAGCAGGGCTTCAGCAAGGCAGAGGCGCAGCAGATGGCTGCGGACGAGACGTCGATCACGATCGTAGGGGACAACTACGACGATCAGTACGCACGCGTTCACTTTGGCGCGAGCACGAACACCGCGTGGTTCCAGCACTCCTCGGCAAACATGCCTCTGAACACGCCGCAGATCTTCGGCGAGCGCGATGCGGATAAGATGACGATCACCTACAAGAACCTCGGTCCTTGCAGAACGCTTCGCTTTTACTATGTCGTCGATACGTATCATGAAGATGCCCAGAACTGGACGCACTCCGGCGGCGGTATGTGGGTAACGCTCATCGATACGCCCGTTCAGTACAGAATGGATGAAAACGGCGAGTGGGCAACGGTCACCATCGACCTCGCTGAAAAGACGATTGTAGACGGCGTCTCCGAATGGGGCACGGCACATATGTTGATGGTTCCCCGCTGGGAGTTCGTCGACGTAACGTCCGAGATCAACGCGGCGGGCAAGCCCAAGGCGCGCAACATGCACCTCGACAACGACGTTCTCATCAAGAGCATTACATTCCACGCATAAGGGGAGAAGCATATGAAACTCAAACGGCTCACGTGCTTTGCGCTCAGCGCAGTCTGCCTTGCAGGTGCGTTCGGCATGACCGTCGGCTGCGGCAAAGAGGACGAACCCGATCCTGGCAAAACCGAGGAACTTATGACTTATAACGAATACAACTTAAAGACGTACCTTACGCCCTTCTGGGAGGGCGGGGTCGTGTACAACGAGACGCTCTGGTTTGCGGGCAGTCAGTCCGCACCGCTCCTGTATAAGCCGGACGAGGTCATCTCTGTCATGTCCTACGATATGAAGACAACCTACGAAGAGGACGTCGACTACATCGTGGAAGAGAACGGACTCATCATTCCCGCAGACGGAAAGATTCCCTTCCTTCCGCACAGCGAGCTCTACCGCAAGTCGGCATACAACCCCATGGTTGCGGCGGCGTACAGGAATAAGGACGGAAATCCCGAGGGATTCCTCTACGCGGACGAGGGACAGACGATCAGCAAACAGCAGGTCGTTGTAACGTATAAGCACAGCGATACCATGCAGTGGAATACGCCCCGCGTGGAAACGGCGAAGTTCCCCAAGACGATGGCAAAGCTCGAAAACGGCGAAGACATCAAGGTGCTCTTCTACGGCGATTCGATCACCGTCGGCGCGAACTCTTCCGAGTACATCGGAATTGCTCCGCACGCAGAATCCTATGCGAACATGGTCAAGTCGTACATGAAGGCGCGCTTCCCGAAGGCGAACATCGAATTCAAGAACAACGCCGTCGGCGGAACGGACTCCAACTGGGGGATCGACAGAGAGACGGGGATTGCCGGAATCGATAATATTGTTCCCGATGAAAAGGGTCAGCACTTCCAGAAGCGCGTTCTCGACGTCAATCCCGACCTTCTGTTCATTGCCTACGGCATGAACGATCAGGCATACGATGCGGTACAGTGTAAGGCGAACATCAAGAAAATGATCGAGACCGTTCGCGCGCAGAACCCGAACGTTGAGATCATGCTCGTCTCCGGAATGATCGCCAATCCCGAAACGTTCTTCGACAACAAGGATTACGAGGCGTATCAGACGGCGTTCATCGAGCTCTCGGAAGAGTTCCAGAACGTGGGCATTGCGACCGTGTATAATTCCGTCAAGAGCGTCTACACGAAGAAGCGCTTTGTCGATTGCACGGCGAACAACATCAACCACCCCAACGACTTTATGATGCGCGTCTATGCCCAGACGGTTTTATACAGCCTGTTCGGCGCAGACTACATCAAGCATATCTAAACGAATAACAGCTTTTTTCGCCCGCCCCGTTTGGGGCGGGCTGAAAAAAACGGAGGCATTATGAAATTCAAACAAGTAGCGGGCATTGCGATGGGCGTGTGCCTGAGTGCATGCGCATTCGGTTGCGGCGATACGACCGATCCCGAGACCCCCAAGGGCGAGTGGGATGACTTTGTAGAGTTTTCCACCGTCTGGAACGAGGGGGAGAGCAAGACGTTTGCAACGGGGGAGAGTTATACGCTCAAACTCAACGCAGATTTTAGCGACAAAAACTATCTGAAATTCGACTATTCGACGACGTGCTATCTCGACGGCGTGATGTCTTTCACCGAGAAGGACGGCAGTAAAAAATACGAGGAGCGGTTCTTTTTAAGAAAGGACGAGACCTGTTTCCGTCAGATCCTCGACTATTACGGAAATTACAAATTCGACAAGGTGCTCACCGAAATTACGCTCACCTGTGTGGGCGGAAGCGGTGGAGAATTCAAGCTGGACACGGTGTCCGCCGCGACGCATCCCATCGACTTTGCGTCCGCAGATCTTACAAACCCCGCGCTCGTGGAAGACAGTATGCAGCTCTACATCACGGGCAACGAGTGCAAGCTCGGCATGACGCTCAAATCGGGCGGCTGTATCAACTACGTCTCGTCGATCGGAAACGGGGTGCACCTGTATGAAGAGCCGAACGGATATCTCTCCGTCGGGCACTCTTCCACATCGGGCACGGTATTGAAGGAAGACGACGTCAACCTCATCAACGCGCACGATACGGGCAGATTTGTTCAGCAGTCCTACTACGGAACGCAGAAAGACCCCAACTATGAGTGCGGCACGTTCCTGCACGACGGCGTCAACGAGATCGAGTGGGCATACAATCCCGTTCAGGGCGGCGACAAGTCGAATACGCCCAGCCAGATCGTAGACGTGTGCTATACGCCTACGAAGATCTACGTCAAGACCCGCCCCGGCGACTGGGCGAAGCCCAAGGCGCTCACGCTCTTCTACATGGAGAACGTCTACGAGATCGTCGAGGACGAGGTATACGGCGAATATATTCGCGTAGAGAACTACGGCACCGACTTCTCGGGCTATACGCACGGTACGCCGCGCGATCAGGAACTCCCCGCGTTCTACGGCGCTGCGGCGCTTCCCACGCTCGCGACCTACAAGAACACCAAGCCCTGGACGAACGACAGTATTCAGTATGAGAAGAACCTGCCCTTCTGGTCGGGTGCAACGGCAACCAACGCAACCCGCTTTAAGGCGTCGGAGAACTGGATCGCCTGGATCAACGAGGAAAACTGGGGCATCGGACTGTATGTGCCCGACGTTGTCAACATGCTTTCGGGCAGAATGATGGTGCTCGATCTGGATAAGACCGTCGGCGTGAAGGAGCCGTCTCTGCAAAACAGCACGACGTACACCGCGCCGCTTGCGCAGTTCTCGATGCCCAACTACGTCACGTTCTCCTACACGTACTATCTGAAACTCGACTACGTGCAGAGCTCGCGCGCATTCTTCACTTCGCTGCACGACGACGGCGCGGAGAACCCCACGCTC
Organism: uncultured Clostridia bacterium; assembly: GCA_947176445.1. Taxonomy (GTDB): domain Bacteria; phylum Bacillota; class Clostridia; order Christensenellales; family Borkfalkiaceae; genus Gallimonas. Next base: position 8,368 of record CAMWQK010000007.1, read on the forward strand.
GTCAAGCTCGTACAGGGCGCGTTGAAATAAGTTTTTAAGGAGCATACGATGTTATTTAACGGCGATAAACTTTATATGTTACCCTCGGTCACGCTCACGCAATGTATGGGTTTCCTCATGGCGGGAGAGGGGGATGTCATCGGGATCGACAGCTGTACGCAGAACGAGGCGGATGAGCTCGAAGAGACGCTCCTCGCTTTGGGCGGCAAGGTAAAATGCTGGTTTTTAACGCATGCGCACTTTGATCATATCGAGGGGCTCATCGAGATGTTGAACCGCGACAAGGTGAAGGTAGAGAGCGTCTGCTATCAGTTCCCGCCCCTTGACTACATCGAGAGGGTGGAGCGGCAGGAGAACCGCGTTCAGCGCGCCTCCGACCTCGAAGAGGCAATCAAAAAGAACGGCGTCAAGGTCATTCGCCCCAAGAAGGGGGAATGGATCGAGGTGGGGCACTTCCGCGTGCTGCCGCTCTCCGACGGTTCGCCCGTCGGGGAAACGCTCAATCCGTCCAGCGTCGTCTACCGCGTCGAGACGCGGGGCAAGAGCGTGCTCTTCCTCGGCGATATGGACTGGCGGGCAGAGGGGAAAATTCTGGCGGAATTCCCCGAGGAGCTCAAATGTCCCGTCGTGCAGATGGCGCACCACGGTCAGCAGGGCGTCACCGAGGAGTTCTATCGCCACATTCATCCTGAGGTTTGCGTGTGGCCCACGCCCGAATGGCTGTGGAACAACGATATCGGCGGCGGGTACGGCAAGGGTCCCTATAAGACGCTCGAAACGCGCAGCTGGATGGAAAAACTCAAAGCGGTGAATTACCGTTTTGAAGACAAGGTGACCATTTTGGAATAAATCAATCAGCTCATAAGCGGTCTTCTTATCATAAAACCGCCGTCTGTCAGGCTTGACAGGCGGCGGTTTTTTTGCGCTTAGAAACGTTTTTACAGTGCGCACATGCGGACATGGTGCTCCGTTTGACTATTTTCCAAAAAAATTTGCACGTTTTATAAAAAAAACGGTGAAAGATATTTACTTTTGCACTTATTTGGTGTAAAATAGTATATGAAGTAAAATGCCGTTTTATTGTAAAACGACAGGGTGAGGTAGATATGACAGACAGAAATATCAGTTCGGACGATATGTTGGTACTCGAAGGGATGTACAAAGGGGTCGCTCGGCAGATCGACGAGGTAAAGGGCGTCGTTGGCAAAGAGATCCAGACGAGTTCCACCCAGCAGCTTTCCGCACTGGAATCTTTGATTCAGAATCTGAAGGAGAACACGGCGACCCTTCTTGATGAGTTGAAGTATATTTCTCAGCAGAGCAGCGCGATCTATGAGTATCAGGAAGTTTCGCGCAAGTCGATGCACAACGAATTGCTCGAAGCGGTACGCACGGCAAAGCCCGCGGAATCGCCCGAAGCGCGGGACAAGCGCCTCGAAGAGCTGTTCAAAAATATCACCAAGCAGCACGAGGCGGAAAACCGCGTCGTGTTCGATAAGCTCGTGCAGGCAACGCGCACGGCGGTTGAAAAGTCCGCCGAGGAGAGCCGCGTCGCCTTCAACCGCATTTTAAAGGAGAAACCCGCCCTGAAAGAGAGCCTCGCCGCCATCATCAGCGAGGAGAACGAGAAGACGAACGCCCTGAAGGCGAACGAATACGCAAAAGAGGTCGCCGAGCAGACGGCGCGCCTCGTATCCGAACAGACGAAGGAAGCGCTCGAAGAGCAGACAAACCGCGTCGTCACCGAACAGACCGCTCGCATCATGGCGGAGGAGACGGAGCGCATCGTCTCCGAGCAGGCGACGCGCCTTCTCTCCGAACAGACGGAGCAGGTGCTCGGCACGCAGATCGAGCGCATTATCTCCGAGCAGTCGGAGAAAGTGCTTGCGGCGCAGATCGAAAAGGCGCTTGCGGAGCGGGCGGAGAAGGTGCTCGCCGAGCAGACGGCGCAGCTTGAAAAGATGCTTACCGATAAAGCGGAAGCGGTGCTTGCGGAAAAGATCGAAAAGGTGCTTTCCGCGCAGACGCAGAAGCTCACCGACGAAGCGGATGTCCTGCGCGAGAATACCGAGCGCATTCTCGCCGCAAAGGCAGTGTATGCCGAGGGCGGCGCGGGCGGCAATATCCTGCCGCAGGTCGAGAAGCTCATCGCCGATCAGACCTCGCAGATCATCTCCTACACCGACCGTATCGTGACCGACCGCGTCGATCAGGTCGTATCGGTGCAGGTGGAGCGCGTGCTCAAAGTGCAGGCGGCGCAGATCGCGGCGCAGGCGGCTGCCGAGGAATCGAGACGGCGCGCCGAAGAGGATCGCAAGCGCGACGAGACGATGTCCGTCGTCGAAGAGACGGCGATCGCATCGTCCTACGAGCCGACGGAGACGAAGGAACAGTTCCCGCTCTCCGAGATCTTCGACTACGATATTCTTGCCGAGAAGATCGCTACGATCCTTCCCGAAGTGGACTACGATATGATCGCGGATAAGGTCTCCTCGATCATTCCCGAGATGGATTACGACATGCTGGTCGATAAAATTTCCCTTGCCGTGCCGCACGTGAGCGACGATTCCATCGCCGAGCGCGTTGCAGAAGTCGTCATTCCCACCGACTACGATCTCGTTGCCGAGCGCGTTGCAAACACGATTGCCGACGAGTTCGATATCACCGTGAGCGAGGAGGGCGTTCGCCGCATTGCGGACTCCGTCATCGCGGAACTCAATTACGAGCAGCTCGCAGCAAAAGTGGCGGAGCTCCTTGGCGAGAACGGGGTCAGAGAGGGCGCTGCTGCGGGATCGGCGGAAGTCGACTACGACGAGATCGCCCGCCGCGTTGCGGAAGTATTGCAGAGCAGCGAGACGGAGAATTTCGATGCAGAACAGGTTGCTGCGATCATTCAGGAGCAGCTGCCCGAATATGATTATGACGAGGCGGCACGCCGCACGCTCGACCTCATCAAGAGCGACGATTCGCTCTTCGATTACGACGAGGCGGCACAGCGCGTTGCCGAGGTCGTGAGAGACGGCGAGACGGAAGTCGATTACGACGTGATCGCAGAGAAAGTCGCACGGCTCGTGAGAGAGAACGAGGAAGCGTTCGACTACGACGAGGTCTCCCGCCGCGTGCTGGAAGCGCTCAAGAGCGACGAGACGATCGTTGAAATGTTAAAGGCGGACGACGCGCAACAGGTGGACTACGATGAAATTGCCCGCCGTGTCTCCGAGATCGTAAAAGTAGAAGATAAACAGGTGGACTACGACGAGATCGCGCGTCGCGTATCCGAACTTGTGAAGGTAGAGGATAAGCAGGTAGACTACGATGAGATCGCCCGCCGCGTATCCGAGCTTGTAAAGGGCGACGAGAGCGACCTCGACCGCATTGCGGCGATGATCGCGGCACAGCCCGTTCAGCGCGAGACGGTGAAGGTCGTTGAAAAGGCGCCCGAACCCGCGCGGGAGATCCACATCGAGCAGGAGCCCGATCCCGAGCCCGAGATCATCAAGGTGAAGGTGCCTGCAAAGAAGCCCGATCCCGAAATCATCAAGGTGAAAGTGCCCGCGAAGAAGCCCGCAACCAAGGTCGTGATCGAGGAAGAGGAAGATGATGACGATGACGACGATGCAGTCGGCTTTGCAGAGACGGCGGGCGATCCCGCGCTCATGACGCGCTACAAGCGCAGCTTCCTTGCAAAGATCATTCAGAGCGACGACGACGTGAAGTATTTTTACAGCGAGTTGAAGAACGAGATTTTGGCGTATTCCAAGGTAAATTCGCAACTCAGCTGGTCGAACGACCGCTTTACCAAGAGCCGCGAGACGATCGCAAAGATCGGCATCCGCGGAAAGACGCTGTGCCTCTATCTCTCGCTCAATCCCGATGAATTTGCGACGTCCGTCTATCACCAGACCTTCGTCGGCGATACCAAGATGTATGAAAAGACGCCGATGATGGTCAAGATCAAGAGCCAGACGGCGTTGAAGCGCGCGATGAAGCTCATCGCCCTGCTCATGGAGAAGGAAGAGGCGGTGCGCAGAAAGTCGTTTGCGGCGGTCGATTACGTCAAGATGTACCGCTACAAGAAGGACAGCGTGCTCTTAAATGAAGGACTTATCAAAACCACCCTCGTCGAGAAAGTGGATTTGAAGAATTTTGATTAAAAGATAGCTCAAAAAAAGCATACGAAAGCGAGCTGCAATGTCGGAAGATAAGGAGAGCTGAGTGTTCAGCTCTCTCGCTTTGTTATAGGCAAACCGGCGGTTGCCGAGGGTATGCGCCAGAGCAAAAAAAGGAGTATTATTTGGAAAAGAAGAAACGTAGCAAAGAGCAGAACGCAGGCTCGAAGAATGCGATCGAGCTTGCGATTCTCAACGGAATTGAGGCCTACAACAGAGAACAGGCAAACAAGACGGCAAATAAGGCTGCGCAGTCGTCCAAAAAAGTGCACCCGCAACAAAAAAATAACGAACAGCTGAGAAGCAAAGAGGCGATGGAGGAGGCGGGCTTCAAACCGCACAAGCGCTCCCGCGCCAAGGGAAAGGGAACAAAATTGACCGCCTTCGATCTCCCTCC
>CAMWQK010000008.1 GCA_947176445.1 uncultured Clostridia bacterium
AACTTCAACACCGATTCGCACACCGTCACCGTTCCCTCGTGGAACATCGAGGGCGAGAACGCGACGGGGCGCATGGACTATTACGAATTCCCTCAGCAGGACGGCATGACGTTTGAGAACGTCTACTTCGACAAGGAGATGACGCAGAAGTGCGGCGAGACGGTCACCCATACGGGCGACGTCGATTACGCGCACGGCGTAGGAGTAGGCGGTAACGTCGATCTGTACACGACCTGGAAGGAGGGGAGCTGGTTCAAGATCTTCACGGCGGATCAGTTCTTAAACAACGCCATTTCGGCGGGCTGCTACGAACTGTTGACGGACGAGCTCGATTTCAACGAGAAAGTCTGGTCGTTCGCCCTCAGCGAAAATCCGTTCACGGGCAAGCTCATCAGCGAGACGGGCTGTACGTTCAAGAACATCGATATCACGCAGAACGATTCGCAAAAGCAGTTCGGCGGACTGTTCGGTCAGATCAGAGCGGAGGCGGAGATCAAAAACGTCACCTTTGAGAACGTCACCTATCACCTCAACGCGGCAACGCGCTTGCAGGGCGGCTCCTACGGCGTGCTCGCGGGTACGCTCTCCGATGAGGCGACGATCGAGAACGTATCGATCACGGGTCAGCTTCTCATCGGCGCGGATATCGTCGATATCTACAACTTCGAGAACTACGAAGTGGGACTTCTCACGGGCAACGGCATCACGAAGGGCATCGCCCTTGGCGGGATCACGGTAGACGTCGTCAAGCAGGAGTATCTCGACACCTATCCCGTCGCGGTAGCGGTCGGCGAGAACGGTGTTCTCACCATTACGAGGAACGACAATCCGGAAGAAAAGCCGGAAATAAAATAAGCAGAGTGATAAACGGAGGTATACAATGAAAAACAAAAAGGTGGCACGCATTTTATCGGTCGGGCTCGGCGCGGTCATGCTTGCGGGTACGGCGGCAGGCTTCGCGGGGTGCGGAGGCGATAAGTCCTATCTCGTTCTCATGACGGAGAACCTTGAAGGACTGTTCAATCCCTTCTTCGCATCGTCCAGCCCCGATGTTGAGATCATGAGCATGACGCAGATCAGCATGCTGACAACGGAGTACGCGCGCAATCCCGAAACGGGCGCGGACGAAGCGGTTCTCGCCTACGGCGACGATCACGCAGTCGTCATCAAGGACTTACAGTACGAGACGAAGGGGGGCGAGACGGAGTACACGTTCGTCTTAAAGAACGGCATCAAGTTCTCCGACGGAAAGCCCCTCACCATGAACGACGTGCTCTTCAATATGTACGTCTATCTCGATCCCGTCTACACGGGCTCTTCGACGATGTACTCGACGGATATCGTCGGCTTGCAGACGTACAGAACGCAACAGAACCTTTCCGGCTCTGCGAGCGATCAGGACGCGCAGCTCACCAAGGATGCGACCGGCAAGGCGACCATCCGCACCAACGAGCTCATCAACCTCTACCGTCGGGTAGGTGATACTGGAACACAAGGCTCCTATTCGGCAAGCGAGGAGCAGATGAAGACTGCGATCGCAAGTCACAATCCGAGTGGCGGCTATAAGGGCGCGATCGCACCCAACGGCAATATCTCGGATGACGAGGCGCGCAAGCAGCTCCTTGCGGATTATACGGACACGCTCGAAGAGTTCAAGACGGAGCTTGGAAACGACTACGACGGCGCAATGGACTCCTACACGGAAGAACCGTATAAGTCCTCGCCCGTGAAGTTTGATGAACTCGTCTCCTTCATGTATGCGGAAGGCTTTGTTGAGGTCGAATACGAAAAAGACCCCGTCACCAACAAAGAGAACAAGAACAAGTTCACGAAAGTCACCCTTGCCTACAATACCGAGATCGTAAAAGACAGAGATTCCGCGATCAACTACGTATACGAGGCAACGGTCAAGACGGGCTTTGAAGGCATTCTCAAATACTGGGGTACTGCCGGCAAGATGAACACTAAGTTCATTGCAAAGGCGACCGACGTTATCCTTCACGAGCGCGTGAACGGCAATACGCTTACTTATCCCAAGGTAGAGGGCATCGATTCGCTCGGACACAATACCGACATTGCGACCGTCAACGTAGACGGCACCGAATATAAGGTTGCACACGAGCACAATCCCGACGGTACGCCCGCAAATGCAAACGAGTACGACGTACTTCGCGTCCGCATCAATGGCGTCGACCCGAAGGCGATCTGGAACTTCGGCTTTTCCGTTGCTCCTCAGCACTACTATGCGCCCGGCAATACCGTCGATATCGCGAACAACAACTTCGGCGTGACCTGGGGTTCGTTCGACTTCATGCAGAAGGTTCTCCTCAGCGTGCGCAACGCGAAGGTGCCCGTCGGCGCAGGTCCGTATGTTGCGACCGACAAGAACGACAACGATAATCCGGACGGCAGCGATTTCTACAGCGCGAACACCGTCTACTTCAAGGCGAACGAGAACTTCCTCATGGGCGTGCCCAAGACGAAGAACATCCGCTATCAGGTAACGAGCTCCAACAACGCGCTCAACGCGCTCGAGACGGGCTCCGTTCACTACGTAACGCCGCAGTTCACCACGCAGAACAAGGAGAAGCTCGACGGCGATCTTGCCAAGAAGGGCATGAAGCAGCTCGACTCCTGGCAGCTCGGCTACGGCTATATCGGTATCAACGCGGGCAAAGTTCCCAACATCAATATCCGTAAGGCGATCATGTCGGCAATGGATATCAGCCTCTCGCTGAGCTACTACTCGCAGGGTACGGCAAAGCCCATCTACTGGCCGATGTCTACCGTGAGCTGGGCATATCCCAAGAGCGGTAACGCAGAGAGCACGGATAACGGACATGATTACATGCGCTTCGAGGGCGAGGCGAAGGCACTCGAAAAGATCAAGCGCTATCAGGCGGCTGCGGGCTATCCGAACGGCTATCCCGAGAAGCTCAAGTTTACCATTGCAGGCTCTAACATGAGCGAACACCCGACCTATCTCACCTTCCAGACGGCGGCTGACCTTCTTAACCAGTGCGGCTGGAACGTAGAGGTCGAGCCGGATATGATGGCGCTCACCAAGCTCTCCACGGGTTCGCTCTCGGTATGGGCGGCGGCATGGAGCGCAACGGTCGATCCCGATATGTATCAGGTCTACCACAAGAACTCCAAGGCGACGAGTACGCTCTCCTGGGGTTACCGCGAAATCCTCGCAGCGCCCAGCTCCTATCCGACTGAGACGAGAACGCTCAACGAGCTCTCCGCGCTCATCGATCAGGGCCGTGAGTCGGAAGACAGAACGTTCCGTACGAACATCTATCAGCAGGCGATGAGCAAGGTGCTCGACCTCGCGGTAGAGATGCCCGTCTATCAGCGTCGTCAGCTGTATGCTTACAACGCCAACATTATTAAGGAATCGTCGCTTCCTTCGACGATCAACCCGTTCTCTACACCGCTTGAAAAAATCTGGGAAATCGAGTTAGTTTAACTTTCATTTTACGGAGAAGTTATGTTAAAATACATTCTTAAACGCCTTGTCTGGTGTCTCGTGATTCTGCTCGGCGTTTCGCTCATCATCTATGTGCTGGTGCGCTGTATGCCCGCAACCTTCATCGATCAGAAGGTCGCCGAGATTTTGCAGAATAATCCCACGGATGCAGAGGCGTTGGCAGCGACCATGAAGAAGATGTACGGCCTCGAAGACGACAGTTTCTTCGGCATCATCGGCGGATACTTCACCTGGCTCGGCAATCTCTTGCAGTTCAAGCTGGGCGACAGCTTCGTTCACCGTGAGCCCGTCATCAACGTCATTGTAGACAACATGGGCGTTTCCTTCATCATTGCGTTCATCGCGATCATCTTCGAATACATGATCGCGATCCCGCTCGGCGTTACGGCGGCGACCCACCAGTACTCCGTTCGCGACTACGTGGTGACCATTCTCGTCATGCTCGGAATTTCTTTGCCGTCCTTCTTCTTCGGACAGATGCTCAAAGATTTCTTCGCCATGAAGCTCGGCTGGTTCCCGCCTTCGGGACTCATCGACGCGTCGAAGAACCTTTCGGGATTTGCGGCGATCGGCGACTATATCTCGCACATCTTCCTGCCGCTCCTCACGATCGTCATTCTCGGCATCGGCGGAACGATGAGATACGTGCGTACGAACATGCTCGAAGTGCTCAACTCCGACTATATCCGTACGGCGCGGGCGAAGGGTCTCAAAGAGAGCAAGGTCATCTACAAGCACGCATTCCGCAATACGATGATTCCCATCGTCACCATGCTCGCGGGAATTCTGCCCAGCCTGTTTTCGGGCGCAATGCTCACCGAGCAGGTGTTCGACCTCCCCGGTATCGGTAACGTCGCCTTGACTGCAACGCTGAAAGGGGATATCCCGTTCATCATGGGTTACAACATGTTCCTTGCAGTCCTGAGCGTCATCGGCGTATTGCTCGCCGATCTCATGTACGCCGTCGTCGATCCGCGCGTCAAGCTGTCTTAAAGGAGGGGTACTGTGGAAGAAGAGAAGAAACAGCTCAATGAAGAGCTGAAAGAAAACAACGCACAGGAGACCTTGAACGAGGTCGCACTTGCGGAGGGCGAAGTTCCCACGGAGGGCGGCGAGGCAGCTTTGGAAGAAGGGGAGAAGCCGCTCGATAAGAACGTACGGCTCATGTCCCCCGCGCGCATGGTCGCGCGTCGGTTCTTCCGCTCCAAGCTCAGCGTCATCGGTCTCGTCATGATCGTAGCACTTCTGCTGTTCTCCTGGCTCGGACCTGTATTTTACAACCGCTGGGGAGAGACGGAGCGCGACGTTTCGGGCAAGATCGAATACGGCTACGATACGATCACGATCGTAGACGACAACGGCGAAGAATACACCTTCTATCAGGTGACGGAATCGCACCTTACCGTCAATACGATCGCGCCCATCAGCGGGGATCACCCCCTGGGCACGGATAAACTCGGTATGGACGTTCTGACCCGTCTCATGTACGGCGGCAGAATTTCCCTCTCGATCAGTTTCATCGCCGTGTTTGCGATCACGTTCATCGGCATCGTATTCGGCGGCATTGCGGGCTACTTCGGCGGCAGGGTGGATAACCTCATCATGCGCTTCTGCGATATTCTGATGTGCCTGCCCACGCTCCCGATCCTGCTCATTCTCGGAACGCTGCTCGACTCGATCGGCATCGATTCGAAATACCGAATATACTTCCTCATGATATTCCTCACGGTATTCTCGTGGCCGGGGACTGCGCGACTCGTGCGCGGACAGATCCTCTTCCTCCGCGAGCAGGAATACATGGTCGCGGCGGACGCCATGGGCTATTCCGCGGCGCGTAAGATCTTCAAGCACCTCATTCCCAACGTATTGCCGCAGCTCATCGTCTCGATGACGCTCAGCCTCGGCAGCACCATTCTGTACGAAGCGTCGCTCTCCTACCTCAACATGGGCGTGCGTGCACCGTACGCGGCATGGGGCACGATGATCAACGTCATCTCCGAGGATATTAACATTCTGCAAAACTATTTCAACATATGGGGTCCTCCCGGAATCTGCATCATCATCGCAGTGCTCGGGTTCAACTTTGTAGGCGACGGACTTCGCGACGCGCTCGATCCCAAGATGAAGAGGTAAGAAATGAGCCTTGTCGATAAAATCAAAAAATTAGTCAAAAAAGAGGGCGACGAAGCTCAGCCTGCGCAGAAGACAGACAAACATTACTTAACGGGTAAGGAGATCCGCGAGATCGCCAAGGCGAATTCCGCGGAGATGAAACGGCTCGAAAAGCGCAAGCACAGAAAGGCGGAAGAGTCGGAATTCGTCACCGAGATGAAGGATATCGGGAACATTCTCGAAATCGAGGATCTTCACTCCTATTTCTTCACCGATCAGGGCGTTGTGAAGGCGGTCAACGGCGTTTCGTTCGAAGTGCCGCAGGGCAAGGTTGTCGGCGTCGTCGGCGAGTCGGGCTGCGGAAAGTCGGTCACGAGTATGTCCGTCATGCAGCTCTTGCAGGGTCCGCAGGGTCAGATTTGCTCGGGCAGTATCCGCTTCAAGTCCTTCGATTTCAAGCTCGGTGAGGACGGCAAGCCCATTCCCATCTACGAGAACGACGAGAACGGCGAACCCATCTACGACGAAGTCAAGGATAAGAAGGGAAACACCGTCGTTGATAAGGAGGGCAAGCCCAAGCTCGAACGCCGCCAGAAGCGCGACGAGTACGGCACCCGTCTCTATGAAATGGAGGAGAAGGTCTTCGATATCGCGAACATGCCCATCAAGGAGATGTACCGTCTCCGCGGCAGACAGATCGCGATGATCTTCCAGGAGCCGATGACGTCCTTAAATCCCGTGTTCACGATCGGAAATCAGCTCGACGAAGTCACGCTTTTGCACGTTCCCGGCGCGACGGCGGAGGAGGCAAAGCGGCGCTCGATCGAGATGCTCAGCCTCGTCGGTATCGCAATGCCCGAGCGCGTATACAATTCGTACCCGCACGAGCTTTCGGGCGGTATGCGCCAGCGCGTGATGATCGCAATGGCACTCGAAGGCAATCCCCGCCTCATCATTGCGGACGAGCCGACGACCGCGCTCGACGTTACCATTCAGGCGCAGATCCTCGATCTTTTGCGCGACTTGAAGGAGCGTATCAACGGCTCTATTCTCCTCATCACGCACGACCTCGGCATCATCGCCGAGATGGCGGACTACGTCGTCGTCATGTACGCGGGCAGAATTATCGAGAAAGGAACGGCTTCGGAGATCTTCCACAAGCCCATGCACCCGTATACGATCGGTCTGCAAAAATCCAAACCCACCATCGATTCGACGGCGGATACGCTCTTCAATATCCCCGGCAACGTGCCAAATCCCATCAATATGCCCGACTATTGCTACTTCCGTGAGCGCTGCTCGAAGTGCATCGGAAAGTGCAAGGGCGACTATCCCGAGATGGTGCAGGTCAGCCCGACGCACTTCGTCGCGTGCCACCTTTATGCGGAGGACAAGACAGATGAGTGAGAAAAAGATCACGCCCGATATCAAGGCGGAAGCGAACGTTCAGATGCCCGCACCGAAGAATCCTACGGCGCAGACGGAAAAGGTCGTCGATGCGGTGATCGAAGAGAAACAGGTCACCGAGGAGAGCGCTCCCGCTACGGAAGAGACGGCGAAGAAAAAGCGGTTCAACATTCATTTCAAGATCGGAAAATTCGAGTTCGGCAAGAAGGCGGACGAGAACGTTCCCAAGACGGAAGAGGAGCTTGAACGCGAGAAGGACCTCGAAGAGGCGCGTCTTGAACAGGAAGCACGCGAGAAGAAGGCGGAGGAGGATAAGCTGCTCCCGCCCGATCCCGAGGCGCTCCTGGAAGTTCGCCACTTAAAGAAATATTTCGTATTGAAAAAGACGATCACGGGCAAAGCGTTACAGACGCTGCGCGCCGTAGACGACGTATCGTTCGTGTTAAAGCCCGGTCAGACGCTGGGTATCGTCGGCGAGTCCGGTTGCGGTAAGACGACGATGGGCAGAACGATTCTGAAGTTGCATCAGCCCTCGGGCGGACAGATTTTCTTCAATCAGCAGGACGTTGCGACGTATAAGCCCAAGCAGATGCGTCCGCTCCGCACCGAGATGCAGATCATCTTCCAGGATCCCTATTCCTCGCTGCCGCCGCGCAGTACGGTCGGGGATATCCTGTCCGAGCCGGTGAAGGTGCACGGGATCGTGCCCAAGGATCAGGTGAAGGATTACGTGCTCGGCATCATGGAGCAATGCGGCTTGCGCGACTACTATTACGAGCGCTACCCGCACGAGTTCTCGGGCGGTCAGCGCCAGAGAATCTGTATTGCGCGTGCGCTTACGGTAAAGCCCAAACTCGTCGTGTGCGACGAGCCCGTCTCCGCGCTCGACGTGAGTATTCAGGCGCAGATCATCAACCTGTTGAAGAAGCTGCAAAAGACGATGGGACTCACGTACGTGTTCATTTCGCACGACCTCTCCGTCGTCAAGCACATTTCCGATCAGATCGGCGTCATGTACCTCGGTTCGATGGTGGAGTTCGGCAACAAGACGGACATCTTCAAGAACCCCCTGCACCCCTACACGCAGGCGCTGTTCTCCGCCGTGCCCAATCCCAATCCCGATGTCAAGATGAAGCGGATCGTTCTCAACGGGGATATCCCGTCGCCCGCAAATCCGCCGCTCGGCTGTAAATTCCACACGCGCTGTCCCTTGGCAAAGGAAATTTGCAAGCACGTTGCGCCCGTCTATAAGGAATACGAGCCGGGGCACTTTGCGGCTTGCCATTGCTATCCGCAGGAGTAATCATGCCGAGAAAGAAAAAGAACAAACAAAAACCGAAGGAGAAAGTCGTCTACTACGACGATAACTCTACGGTTGCCGACATGAGCGGCACGCACAAAAAGGAGAAGACGCCCCGCCAGAAGGCGACGTTCCGCGAAAAAGCGCGCACGTACTTTGCGGTGGTGCGGAAGATGATCCTCCCCATGCTGTGCACGCTCGCCGCGTTCGGACTCATCTATTTGTTCCTTTTGCTCATCACGGGGAAATTATTCTGAAACACAAGCCCGACGGCTTTCACCGTCGGGCTGTTTTTTTGTTCCTTGTTATTTTATTCCGAAATTTTACCCGTTAGAAAGTGTTTGGAGAAGTCCTCTTTGGGAAGGGGGAGATCCTTTTCCGCACAGTCGAAAAAGATCGTGGTAAGGCGCACCGTCTCTTCAACCGCCCGATCGAACAGCTCGTCGACGTTCTTCACCCCGCCTGAAAGCTCCGCAAAGTAATCGCCGTAGAGGTAGTCGGCGTCGGGAATTCTGCGGGGGAAGAGGCGGGAGAGCGTACTCTTCGCACGGAAGAACTTTTCGACGCGCAGCCAGCTGTCGCTCGTTTCGTAGCACTCCCCGTGGAAGAAGTTGAGGTACATTTCGAACGAGCGCAGCGCAGAGGCGAGTTTATCCTCGTCGAGCGGTTCGCGCTCCAAGTAGAGGCAGAGGGGCGCGAACAGATTATATAAAATTCCCTCGCGCGCAATGCGCTTGCCCGAGAAGGGGAAGTCGTAGCACTCCACTTCGCGCCCGCGCTTTTCCCGCAGGAAGTACACGTCCCAGTCCGATTCCATCTGCTGATGTTCGAGCTTATCCGCGTGCGTCCGTTTGAGATAGGCGTATACGAAGGGGTGAAACACCACGTCGGCGCAGTAGTGCGAGATGTAGCCCGCGATGTAGGCGTTCATGCGGTCGTTCCCTTCCTTGGCTTTTCTGAGAAAGTATTCGAAGCAGTCGAGGGGGCGGTGACGGTGCAAGAACTTGCCGAAGTTGAGCTCCTTCCGCTGTAAATATCGGTAGAAGAAGAACAGATCGGGACCCTGTGCGCCGAGGAAGAAATAGTCGGGATGTTCGCTCGCTGCGCGGAGCGTCGTCGGAAGCTGTTTCGCGGCGGTCTCGGCAATGAGCTCGTGGGTAATGCTCGACGGCATATTTCGCCCTCCTTTTTCATTTCTCTTACTATTATAGACGCATTTGTGCGAAAAAATTCAATGCGGGAATACACGAAAGTGTTTGCAGAAAGTTGACGGATTGCCCTTTCGGGTATATAATAAATGGGTAAACTTTAACGAGGTAATGAAAATGGTTAAAAATGAACGCTTCGAATTAAATAAAAATCTTGCGCAGATGCTCAAAGGCGGCGTGATCATGGACGTAACGACGCCCGAACAGGCGAAAATCGCCGAGGAAGCGGGCGCGTGCGCGGTCATGGCGCTCGAACGCATTCCCGCGGATATCCGCGCGGCGGGCGGCGTTTCGCGCATGTCCGATCCCAAGATGATCAAGGGCATTCAGGCAGCCGTCTCCATTCCCGTCATGGCGAAGTGCCGTATCGGGCACATTGCCGAGGCGCAGGTATTGCAGGCGATCGAGATCGACTATATCGACGAGAGCGAGGTGCTCTCTCCCGCAGACGACGTTTACCATATCAATAAAAACGCCTTCTCCGTGCCGTTCGTGTGCGGCGCGAAGGACCTCGGCGAGGCGCTTCGCCGCATTGCGGAGGGCGCGGCGATGATCCGTACCAAGGGTGAGCCGGGCACGGGCGACGTCGTACAGGCGGTGCGCCATATGCGCATGATGCAGTCGGAGATCCGCAAGGTTGTCTCCATGCGCGAAGACGAGCTCTTCGAAGAGGCAAAGACGCTGCGCGTTCCCTACGATCTCATCGAGTACGTACACGAGAACGGTAAACTCCCCGTCGTCAACTTTGCGGCGGGCGGCGTTGCGACCCCCGCGGACGCGGCGCTCATGATGCAGCTCGGTGCCGAGGGCGTGTTCGTCGGCAGCGGTATCTTCAAGTCGGGCAATCCCAAGAAGCGTGCGCGCGCCATCGTGCAGGCGGTCACGAACTACGATAATCCCAAGATCGTTGCGGAGCTCTCCGAAGATCTCGGCGAGGCGATGGTCGGCATTAATGAACAAGAGATTGCATTATTAATGGCTGAAAGAGGAAAATAAGAGCGTGAAGATCGGCGTGTTCGCCCTCCAGGGGGCGTTTATCGAACATGAGAAAATGCTGTCGGTGCTCGGCGCGGAGACGGTTGAAATTCGCCGCAGAGAGCATTTTTCGGACGGCTTGGACGGGATCATTCTCCCCGGCGGCGAATCGACCGTGCAGGGCAAGCTCCTCCGCGAAGAGGGGCTGATGCAGCCCTTAAAGGCGGCGATCGAGGGCGGAGTGCCCGTATTCGGCACGTGCGCGGGGCTGATTTTGCTTGCAAAGCGGCTCTCGAACGATGCGAACGTCTATCTCGGTACGATGGACGTGACGGTGAAGCGCAACGCGTACGGGCGGCAACTCGGCTCGTTCGCGGCAGTGACACCCGTGAAGGGCGTGGGCGACTATCCAGCGGTATTTATCCGCGCGCCGTATATCGAAGAGGCAGGGAAGGGGGTAGACGTGCTTGCTACGGTCGATAACAAGATCGTTGCGGCGCGGCAGAAGAATATGCTCGCCACAGCGTTCCACCCCGAACTCACCGAGGATACGCGCATTCACGCGTACTTCCTCGACATGGTGAAAGGCAAATGAACGCGGTCAATTACGACAAGCTGATGCTCCAAACGCTTGCAAATTGCGCGGATAAGCGACTGCTGCTCCACAGTTGCTGTGCGCCCTGCTCCTCGTATTGTCTGACGGAGCTGTTCGGCAAGATCGATACAACGGTATTTTACTACAATCCCAACCTCGACTGTGAAGAGGAGTACGAGAAGCGTAAGCGCGAACAGATCCGTTTTTTAGAGGAGACGGGGCTTGCGGACTTCCTCGACTGCGACTATGCGCAGGACGACTATACGGCGGTTATAAAGGGCTTGGAGCAGGAGAAGGAAGGGGGAGCGCGCTGCACGGCGTGCTATGCGCTGCGCCTCGAACGCACGGCTCGGGAGGCGAAGAAGGGCGGCTACGACTGCTTTGCAACGACGCTCACCGTATCGCCGCTGAAAGACGCGGAGAGGATCAATCAGATCGGGTTTGAATTACAGGAGAAATATGGCGTACAGTATCTGCCGACGGACTTCAAAAAACGGGGCGGGTATCTGAAATCGGTCGAGCTTTCGCGGGAGCACGGGCTATACCGCCAGAACTACTGCGGCTGTCGGTTTTCAAAGAGAGAGGAGTGAAAGCGGGAATTTTTTCCCGCTTTTTTGTAAATACGGCAGGAAATGTGCCCGCCGTCCGATAATTTTCAAAAAGCCGTCATAAAAGGCAAAAAAATTCATATAATTGAAATAATGTGTAAAAAAAGATAGTTTTGCAACAGATTGGGCATAAAGTAACCATTGTGTCAGCATTTTCCAGCCCCCGATACTTGACAAAAAGGGAAGAATAGGGGTATAATAATCTGTGTAGGAGTAGATATGACGAAAAAGGCAAAAAAGAATATTCTCAATATCGCATTTCTGCTGCTACTTATCGGGATTACGGTCACCGTACTCTTTGCGTGCAATCAGGAGCTGAATTTCGAGAATATCAAGGCGTTTCTCGTCTCGTCCAACCCGTGGTACATTGCGATCATCTTTCTGTGTATGATCCTCTCCATCGCGTTCGAGGGTTGGAGCATGCACCTCATCGTGCGGCGGCTCGGGTACCGTCCCAAGATGCGCTCGTCGATGGCGTATGCGGCGGCGGACGTCTACTATTCCGCGATCACGCCCTCCGCTTCGGGCGGGCAGCCCGCTTCGGCGTTCTATATGATGCGCGACGGGATCAGCGGCGGCATTACGTCGTTCAGCCTGCTCTTTAATCTCATCGCCTATACGGCTTCCATCTTCATCATCGGCATTGTTGGCTTTGCGCTCAATCCCTCGCTCCTTTGGCAGTTCAAGGGGTTCGTGCAATTCCTCGTCATCTTCGGGATTGTGTTGCAGC
>CAMWQK010000009.1 GCA_947176445.1 uncultured Clostridia bacterium
CGTCGCCTCGATGTCACCGGCAAAGGAGATCGCGTCGGTGGGCAGGAGCAGTTCACCCGCCCCGTCCTCGCAGGAAATCGCAGCGGGAAGCGTGAGTTGCTTACCGAGGAAGGAGAGCGTGCCGCCCTTCACCGCGCAGTCGAGATAGTTGAATTCGGGAATGCGGGGCAGAATGGAGAGCTCGGTCTCCTCGTCGAAGAGGTGCACGCGGTCGAGATTGAGCGCCGCATTGAGAACGTCGCCCGGCTTATAGCTGATCTCGCCGCCCGCCTTGATGATGACGCGGGTGGAGCTCTCCGCATAGCCGTCGCCTTCCATGTTGATATCGCCGTAGATGAGCGTCTCGCTGCCGAGCTCCTCGGTGTGCGAAATTTTGACTTTGAGCTTCGCGGTTGCATTCTTCACCGTTTCGGGATCGAGCGTGATATCCTCTGCGCGCAGACCGATGAACACCTTGACGTTGCCATTCAGATAGGAAGGCTTCGTCTTGTAGAAATACGAATACGGTACGGTGATCTTGCTTTCGGAACCGACGAAATCGATCTCGACCATGTCGCCGTTCTTTTTGAGCGTGCCCTCGAAGAAGTTCATCTGCGGCGTGCCGATGAAGCCCGCAACGAACTTGTTGCCGGGGTAATTATACAGGTTGCGCGGCGTATCGATCTGCTGCACGAAACCGTTCTTCATGACGACGATACGCGTACCCATCGTCATTGCCTCGACCTGATCGTGCGTGACGTAGATGAACGTCGTATTCAGCTTTGCGTGGAGCTTGGAGATCTCCGCGCGCATCTGCGTTCTGAGCTTTGCATCGAGGTTGGAGAGCGGCTCGTCGAGCAGCATAACCTTTGGCTCGCGCACGATTGCACGGCCGAGGGAGACGCGCTGACGCTGACCGCCCGACATCTCCTTGGGCTTTCTGTCGAGATACTCGGTGATACCAAGGATTTCCGCCGCCTCGGTGACCCGTCTGTGGATTTCCTCTCTGTCGAGCTTGCGCAGGCGCAAGCCGAACGCGATATTCTCGTAGACGGACATGTGCGGATAGAGCGCGTAGTTCTGGAACACCATTGCGATATCTCTGTCCTTGGGCTCCATATCGTTCACCACGTTCTCGCCGATGGTGAGCTCGCCCGCCGTGATATCCTCGAGCCCCGCGATCATGCGGAGCGTGGTGGATTTTCCGCAGCCCGACGGTCCGACAAAGACGATGAACTCCTTATCCTCGATTTCCATGTTGAAATCGTTCACGGCTTTCGCGCCGTTGGGGTAAACCTTATAGATGTGTTTTAATTTCAGATTTGCCATAATAAATTTCCATCCCTTATATTTATTTAAGCGAAGATCGCAATGGAGAATGCGGGCATCGTCGTTTTATTCCCGCTCGACTTGATTTCGCCCTCTTCCGTGCAGATGAGGCTCTGCTTCAACGTGCCGTACTCGCCCTCGATCGTGCGCTCTTCCTGCGCGAAGTTGACCGCGATGACGATCGTCTCTTCCCCGTACGTCTTTTTGAACACGAGCACGTCCTCGACCGACTGTTCGATGCGCTCCGAGCTTCCGCGCATGAGTGCAGGGAAGGCGTTGCGCGCGTTATTGCAGAGCTTGAAGTAGTTGAGAATACTGTTCTCGTCCGCAAGCTGCTCCTCAACGCTGGGGAACGGGTAAAACGTCTCCGGGTCCTTCGAGCTGACGCCGCTCGGATAGATGGGCTTGGTGTCCGCCGTCCAGAGAATGCCCACGCGTTTATCGGGATCGTTCGACGAGCCTCTCATACCCACTTCGTTGCCGTAGTAGTTGAATACGTTGCCCGAATAGAGGGAGAGCAAGCCGTAAGCGAACTTGATCCGCACGGGATCGCGCATTAAGAACCCTGCCGCTCTGCCCGTATCGTGATTGCTGATGAAGGGCGCAGGAATATACCCGTTTGCCATAGAGACGACTGTCTCCACCGACTTATAGAAGGAGTTCGCGGCAGACGCGCCGTTGCCGATCGTCGTTGAGAGATTGACGGCGCTGTTGATATAGCCCGAGGAGCCCTCCGCAGGGAAACAGAAGAAACTGTCTGCCCCGCTCCCGTAGAACTTCCCGATCGTGCCCGCGTCCGACCACACTTCGCCGACGATATAGGCGTTGGGGTTATACTTAACCGCCTCTTCCTTGATCCAGCCGGCGAAATCCGCACTCTTCGAAGTGCTATTCGTGTAGTAGCTCGTGCAAGCGTCGAGACGGAACCCGTCTACCTTGTGGTCGGTGAGCCAAAAGTCCATGATGGACGAGATCTCCTCGCGTACCTTCGGACTGTCGAGATTGAGATCGGGCATGCCCGACTCGAAGCGGGACTCATAGTAGCCGCCCGTGAAGTAGGTATAGCCGGTGCGGAACTCCGAGGAGTAGTTATAGTAGTCGTAGTATTGATTGCTCTCGTCGTTGTTGGAGCGAGCCTTCTTGAACTCCGTAAACCAAGGATGCAAACTCGAAGAGTGGTTGACGACGAGGTCGGTGATCAGCTTGATCCCCTTTTCGTGCGCCGCCGTAACGAGCTCGTCGAAGTCTTCGAGCGTGCCGTATTCGGGATCGACATTCTTGTAGTCGGTCACGTTGTACTTGTGATAGCTGGGCGAGGGGCAGATCGGCATGAGCCAGATACCCGTGTAGCCGAGATCGCGCACGTAGTCGAGCTTCTCGGTGACACCCTTCAAATCACCGACGCCGTCTCCGTCCGAATCGTTGAACGAATAGACGCAGATCTCATAATAGTTGTCGTATGCGTCGTCGATGAGATTCTCTTCGAGGAGTTTCGTCCCGTCGTCCCCGCAACCTGCAAGCGCGGAGATAAGAAACGCAGACGAGAGAAGAGCGGTAAATACTTTGCAAGATTTTTTCATATGTTACCCCTTTACTGCGCCGCCCGTGACGCCCTCGACGTAGTAGCGCTGCAACCAGATGAAGAGCGCCGTGATGGGAATGGAGACGATGACTGCCGCCGCACAGAACACGCCGAAGTAGTCGTTGACCTGCTCGCGATCCAGCCACAGCTTCATGCCGACTGCGACCGTGAATTTATCGGGATCGCCGAGCATGAGGAAGGAGGAGAACATGTACTCGCCCCAGGGAGCCGTGACCGCCGTGAGAATGGTGTAGATGATGATGGGCTTTGCAAGCGGCAGAATGATTTTGAAGAATACCGTGTGTCGGTTTGCGCCGTCGATCCGCGCCGCCTCGTCGAGCGACTTCGGAATGGTATCGAAGAACCCTTTGCAGATATAGTACTGCATCGCCGTGCTCGCCGTATACACGAGAATGAGTCCGAACAAGCTCTGCGTGAGCGACATCTCTTTGAGAATGAAGTAGACAGCCGTCATGGAGAGGAACCCGGGGAACATGCCCAAAATGAGCATGAGATTCATGAGCGGTTTTCTCATTTTGAAGCG
This sequence comes from uncultured Clostridia bacterium, assembly GCA_947176445.1. Lineage (GTDB taxonomy): Bacteria > Bacillota > Clostridia > Christensenellales > Borkfalkiaceae > Gallimonas. The sequence goes on from CAMWQK010000009.1 coordinate 3,435, forward strand.
CAGACGGGAGAGCGCGTAGCTTGTTGCAAGCACGATGAGCGTCTGCACGATGGCGACGACGATAGAGACGAGCAAAGTGTTGCCGTACCACTTCAAGAACTTCGTGCCCGTGAAGAGCGTGACATAGTTATCAAACGACCACTTTTTCGGGAAGAACGAAACGATGGAATACCCGACCTTATCGCCGCTGAACGACTGAATGATGAGAATGACGAAGGGAATCAGCCAGATGATGGAGATCGCCACTAAGATGATATAGGTGACGATATTCGTGGTGCGCTCGACACCCTTCTTACTGCGGAATTTCTTAGCCATTACATGAAATCCTCCTCGTTCTTGACAGATTTGGAGTTGTTATACAGAATGAGCGAGATGACCGCAACAATGATGAAGGTAAAGATACCGATGACCGACGCAAGCCCGTATTGGCTCTGATTGACGGTGAGCTTATACAGCCAGGTGATGAGAAGGTCGGTTTTACCTGCATACTGCATATTCGTTACGAGCGGTTCGCCGCCCGTAAGCAGGAAGATGACGTTGAAGTTGTTGAGGTTGCCGATGAACTGCGTGATAAGGTACGGCGTCGTCACGTGCAACATATAGGGCAAGGTGATCTTAAAAAACGACTTGACGGGGCCTGCGCCGTCGATACGCGCCGATTCATAGAGGTCGGTGGGAATGTTCATAAGGATACCCGAGACCATGAGCATGGTGAACGGAATACCGATCCAGATATTCACGACGATGACGGTAATGCGCGGCAGCACGCCCGAGGAATCGGAAAGGAACTTGATGGGTTTCTCGATCCACCCCCACTGCATGAGGATATTGTTGATGAGCCCCTGATCCTTGAAGAGCTGAGACATGAGCATGAGTGATACGAACTGCGGGATCGCGATCGTCATGACGAGGACGGTTCTCCACAACTTCTTAAAGCGAATCCCCTTTCTGTTGATGAGGATCGCAACGATGATACCGAGGATATAGTTGGTGAAGGTTGCAAAAAATGCCCAGACGATCGTCCACAGCAACACCTCGCGGAAGGTATAGGCGAAGATCGCGCTGTCGGCAGAAAGTCCGCCGCCGAGCAGGGTTTTGAAGTTCTCGACGCCGCACCAGTCGAAGAGCTGTGCGGGAGGCATATGCGCCTTGTCGTAGTTGGTGAACGCGACGAAGATCATGAAGATGATGGGCAGGATCGTGAACACCGTGAGCCCGAGCATCGGAATGGAGAGCAGGGTTTTGTGGTACTGCTCGTCCGCATACGACTTCAAATCATCCTTCGTGCTGGGAAGCGTCTGCTTTGCCTCTACGAGCTCCTGCGAGAGAATGTTCCCTCTTATATTCTGATACCACACGTACACGAAACAGAACATGACGAAGATGGTGAGGAGCGAATAGAGCAGAATGAGCAAAGAGTTATCTACGAACACATATTTGATGAAGGGCTCTTCATCGATTTCGATCTCGTACATGGCGAGATCGCCCAAGGAGCCCATCTGCGCAAGATACTTCCAGCCGAAGAACACCATGAAGAACACGAAGAGCACTTCAAAGAATAAATATAAGATACCGCGCAGCCACTGCTTTCTTGCGAGCTGACCAAAGCCCATGATTACAAACGAGGTGCGCGTCTTCCAATCCCCGTTCTTTGCGGCACGACCGATCGTGACGAAGATACCGAGGAATTTTTTGCCGAGATTTTTGAGTTTTGCGGGGATCGCCTTGAAGAAGGCAAGCAACACCGCGGGTAACCCTTTGAAGAATTTGACGAGGTTAAACCAGAACTTCTTCAAGGGAGACATTTTCAGATATTCGAGATCGACCATTCGATTTCCCCTCTTACTTTTTTCAGATACTTCACCTGCAAAAAAATCAGGGCAAACGCATCGTTTGCCCTAATGTACTTTGCAGGGCTACTGCCCGACCCCGAGGGATCGGGCAGTCCACTTTGCAAAATTAAGTTACGCTTTTTTCTCTGCCGTAAGCGTATCCTCGCCAAGGTTGTAGGTCAAGGTGTAGGTGCCTGCCTCCTCGATTTTGAGGTTGTCAGCACCCGACCAGTCAGCACCACCCTTCGTGTCAACCTTTACGACTTTGATTTCGTCGTTAACTGCCAGGGTGTATTCGAGCGTCCAGATATTGCCGTCGGTAGAGGTAAACTTCTGCGCCTCAACGCGAGGATTCTCGTCCGCCTTCCAACCATTGATCGTACCAACGAGGTAGCAGAAGTCAAGTGCAATGCCCTCGATCTCCTCTTTGAGTTCAGCCGTGAGCTTATCTGCGTCGAGGTCGTAGGTCAAGGTATAGATACCTGCCTTATCGATCACGAGGTTGTCATCAGCCGACCACTCGGCATTATCAACGGTGTCGACCTTTACGACTTTAACCTCAGAGGGTTTTTCGAAGGTGTACTCAAGCGTCCAGATGTTTGCATCATCGGTGGGCTTGAACTTCTGAGCTTCAACACGGGGAGCCTCTTTGTTGTTCCAGCCGTTGATGGTACCGACGAGGTAAGGGAAGCTGAACGCCGTCTTGGGAACGATCTGGCTCATCGTTTCGTCCAACTTAGCCTGAACGCCGTCTGCCGTGTACTCTTCGCCTGCCGCCCAAAGTGCGTATGCCTTCATGGGATCCCAGAAGTTTGCGGGAACGGAAGTCTGTGCCGTGCCGTGTGCCGCCTGCTCTGCGAACGCCTTTACGATGAGGTTGTTCTTCACTTCATCACTTTCAGCAACCTTAATGTTGGAAGGACCGGTCTGGTGCTTTTCGAAACGAAGCGCCTGCATCTCCTCGCCCGTAAGTAACTGCGCAAGCTTGTGCGCCGTGGTGAGGTTTTTCGTGTGAGGGTTGACACCGAACAGCTTGCCGCCGACAAACGAGCCGATCTGTTTGGTCTCGCCGTCTACCGTGACGGTGGGAAGCTTGGTAGCCGAGAGGTTATCGCCAAGCTTATCCTGGAAGGTATCTGCATTCCAGCTACCCGTGATTGCGACTGCGATATCGTCGCCCATCTGAGCCTTTACGTCGTCGGTATTAACACCTGCACCGACGTATACGCCGCTGTCTACAAGTTTACGGATTGCCTTCGTTGCCTTCGTGCCGACTTCGGTAGCGAAGTTCGTGCGTACTTCCTTCTCGGTTAAGTCTTCGTTGTAGGTAACGCTGTACTCACCGCCGAATGCGAAAAACCAAGCTACGTCGTACCAGCCGTCGCCGATCGTCCATGCGATCTTCTTGCCGCCATCCTTGCACGCCTGAATGAGCCCTTCAAGCGTCTTAGCCTGCTCTTCGCTTACGACCGTGTTGTCGTAATACATGAAGTAGCCGTTGTCTGCCGCATACGGATAGCCGTAGAGCTTGCCTTCGAAGGTACCGAGGTCGACCGTCGATGCAGTGTTCTCCGCTACGACCTTGTCCTTGTAGGTGCTGCGGATCTCTGCAAGTGCACCGACGCGAACGAGGTTTGCAAGCTGGTCGTTTGCATACGCGTAAACGTCTGCCGCCGCCGAAGGGTCTTTACCTACTTCGCCGTATGCGTTGCTCTCCGAGCAAACGCCTACCGAGATTTCAAGGTTCAGATCGGGATTTGCCTCCTTGAACTTGTTTGCCATCTCTTTCAGCGTGTCCTGCTGTGCGTCGGGTCCCCAGACCGTGAGTTTCTGAAGTTCGCCCTTGGGGCCGCCTTCCGGATCGTCGCCGCAGGCTGCTGCGCCCATGATGCTTGCTGCTGCGATTGCGCCGCAAGCGAGTAATGAAATAATACGTTTCCTCATCTTTCTTCCTCCATTTTTAATTTTTTCAATATGATGAGTCCCCTCTACGCTGCCCGCCACGTAAATTCGGGCAACGCGTTCAGCAACGCGGCTCTTCCCATTATGTTTTGTTTGCGTTTGCGGAGCAAACGCAAAGGGGGTACCCCCTTCCGAGCCAGGTCACTTTAACTAGCATTATATCACTTTGGTACAATTTGTCAATACGGTTTTGTAAAAAAGTTTAACTTTCTTATCGTTTTTTTGTCCAAAGTGCCTAAATTAAGCCTTTTTGAAAACGTAGCACGAGATGCCGCTTGCGGTGTATTCGCCCGTAAGTCCGCTCGAAATGGGCGTAGCGCCCGCCTGCGTGCCCGTGATATACAGATCCCAGCTGCCCTCGGGAAGCGTGAACGCTTTTTCGCTGTCCGCCGCGTTGTAGACGATGAGAAGCTGTTCCTGCGTGTACGGATTGGTCATCGTGAGCGCAATGAACGCGCCTATAACGGAGACCTTCTTGCATACCGCAACGCCGTCTACCGAGGAGACGGGAAGGCGTAGCGTCTCGCACGCCCTGCGGAAGGCGATAAGCCCCTTGTAGTATTCCATCATCTGCGTCTGCTCGGAAGTTTCGGTGAGCAGCTCCCATTGCAGATTATTGACCGCATCCGAAGAATTATAACTGTTCTCGTTATAAGAACCGTCGGCATTCTTCTTCTGACGGAGCATTTCCTCGCCCGCCTGCATGAAGGGAATTCCGAGCGAGGTCTGTACGATGGCTGCCGAAAGACGGTTGCGCGCAAGACGCTTTTCGAGCGTCTGCTCGCCCTCGCCGTAGAGGTGGCAGATACGGTCCCAAAGCGTGTTGTTATCGTGCGCGGATGCGTAGTTGACAACGTTGGTGGGATTGTACGCCTGCCAGCTGCCACCGACCGTGCCGAGGGCGCTGTCGTTCGTGCTGCCGTTGACGCCGAAGAGAATCTTGCCTGCGTACTCCGACTTTGCGCCCGTTGCGAAGCCCGGATCGGTAATGTCGAACACCGAGCCCTTGATCGCGTCGCGCAGCGTGTCGTTGAACATAGCAACGCCGTTGGTGTGGTTGGTCGTATCGCCGCCCACCGCGCTGTTCACCTTGCGAAGGTTGTTGAGAATGCTCTGGTTGGTTGCAAGGAGTGTCGAGCTGCCGCCCGTCCAGCCCTCGCCGTAGACGAGCGCATTCGGATTGATCTCGTGCACCGCCTGCTCGATCTGCTGCATGGTCGTAACGTCGTGCAAGCCCATGAGGTCGAAGCGGAAGCCGTCTACGTTATATTCGTTCATCCAGTATTTCACCGAGTCGAGCATATAGCGGCGGAACATATACCGCTCGGACGCCGTCTCGTTGCCGCAGCCCGAACCGTTCGACGCCACGCCCGCAGACGTGAACCGATAGTAGTAATAGGGAACGATCTTGTTAAAGTTGGAGCCGAGATCGTAGGTGTGGTTATACACCACGTCCATAATGACGCCGATGCCCTGCGCGTGGAGCGCTTGCACCATCTGCTTGAACTCGTTCACACGGACGGACCCGTCCTTGGGATTGGTGGAGTAGCTCCCCTCGGGAACGTTGTAGTTCTTGGGATCGTAGCCCCAGTTGAAGGAATTCGTGCTGTCCTCCTGCACCGAAGCGTAGTCGAACGAGGGCAGAAGGTGCACGTGGGTGATACCGAGCTCTTTCAAATAGTCGACGCCCACGGGCTTGCCCGCGCTGTTTTTCAGTCCCGTCTCGGTAAACGCAAGGAACTTGCCCTTATATTGCGAGGACGCAATGTTGTTGGAGAAGTCGCGCACGTGGATCTCCCAGATCTCCGCGTCGGTGTAGTTCTCTACGCCCGAGACGGCGAACGGCTCGTTCGTCCAGCCCGCAGGATTTGTCGAATCGAGGTCGAGAATCATGCCGCGGTTGCCGTTCAGCCCTGCCGACACCGCATACGGATCGACCGCTTCCTGCACCCCTGCGGAAGTCGCAACGGTGTAGGTGTAATATTTGCCGCTTAAATTTTCGTTCTTGGTGTACGACCAGACACCCTTCTCACCCTTCGTGAGCGGAATGCTCTCGATGAGGTTGTCGCCGTCGCCCGCCGTGTACAGATTGAGCTTGACCGATGCCGCCGTGGGCGCCCACAGACGGAAGGTCGTCGCGCTTGCCGTCAGCTCTACGCCGAGCTGTCCGTCATACCCGTATTCCTCTTCGAACTGCTTGCTCGAAAAATAGGTGATGGGATATACGGTTGCGGGATCGTCGAACCCGTTGACGGTCACGGTGTATTCCTTGGAGAAATCGATAGGCGCTGCCGTGTCGATCTCGATCACCGCGCTGTTGTTGCTCTTGATATTCGAGATCGCGATCTCATTGCCCGCGCCGTCCTTTAACTTGACGTCGTCTGCCGTCGCCTTCATGCGGACGCTCAACGAAATCTTGATATGGCTGGGCGTCGTAAGGTCGGCAGCCTCAATGAACTTCATTTCTTTCAACGTCTTGCCTCCGTCGTCACTGATATACGATTTTGCATCGCCTGCCTGTGTGTAGATCACCGTCTCTCTGCCGCGCAGGGTCACGAAACGGTCGCTATCCGTAGCGTCCTTCGTCGCGTTGCCCCACGAATCTCCGCCCGGTGCGGAACAGTCGGTGCGGATGATAAATCCGACCTGCTCCGTTCCCTGCGGTACGTTGAGCACCACCTTCGCGCCGTACTCGCATTCGTGCATGGTGTAACCCTTGCCCGCAACGTCGCCGTACCACATCCAGATATCGCAGTTCTCATACCCCGCGGCGCGTTTGTAGTAGATCGTGAGCTGATCCTTGCCGTCTTCCAGCGGAAGACTGTACTCGTCGCCCGAAGGGCCCGCAGGATCTACGGGCGGCTCGGTCGTGGGCTCGCAGGCGCAAAAGACGAACAGTGCGGCAATCACGAGCGCAAGCCATGCAGTAAATTTCTTCATTTCCTCTTTCCCCCTTTTTATTCCTTTTTTATTTTCGTCCGCTGCTCTTCGCAAGGCGCGCAAGCCTTCTGCGAAGCGTGGCGGTGAAATCCGCTTCTTTGAACCGATACGACCAGTTCATTCCCGTAACGAGCGACGGCGCGTTGAGCCTTCCCTCTTCCCCGATGAGCAGCGCGTCCTGGAGCGGGAAGACGATCATGCTTGCAGGGCAGGCGTAGAGCAATCGGAAGATCGTCCGGCACGTCGCCTCGACGGTGTGACAGCGCGGGAACACGCCCGCCGCCCGGCACTCCTCTTTCAGAACGGTGAGGAGCGTCGAATACTCGCTCTTCGTCATCTTAGATACGCGCGTATACAGCGTCTCATTGTCGTGCGTGCCCGTATAGGCGACGAAATTTTCGGTATAGTTCGTCGGTCTGTGCTCGTTGTCGCGCGAGCCGTCGAACGCGTGTTGCAGAATTTTCATGCCGGGGTAGCCCGTCTCTTTGATTGCAGCGCGCACTTCGTCCGTTATGACGCCGAGATCCTCTGCAACGATCTTCTGATCTTCGTATCCGCGGAACAGCTCCGCGCCGGGTCCCTTTCGCCATTCGCCGCGCCGCGCGTCCTGCTCGCCCGCGGGAATCGCATAATAGCGCACCACGCCGAGGAAGTGATCGATCCGCAGCCAGTCGTAGAGCGCAAGCCCCTCGTTGAGGCGCTTATGCCACCATGAGTAGCCGCCCCTTTTCATCTTCGCCCAGTCGTAGACGGGGTTGCCCCAGAGCTGTCCCGTCTCGGAGAACGCGTCGGGCGGGACGCCCGCCTGCGCCGCGGGTGCGCCCTTCTCGTCGAGCAGGAACAGCTCCCGCTTATGCTTCCACATCTCCACACTGTCGCGCGCGACGTAGAAGGGGATATCCCCCATGATCTCCACACCGCGCCCGTGCGCGTATTCCTTTAATTCGTTCCACTGCCGCAAAAACGCAAACTGCGTAAACTGCCAAAAGAGCACGCTCTCTTCATGCGCGCGGGCAAAGGCGGAGACTTTCTCCCCGTCGTACTCGCTGTACTCGCCCCACTGCTCGCACGAAGCGCCATGAAAGTGCTCTTTGAGCGACATGAAGAGCGCATAGTCGTAATATTTCCCTTCCGAGAGAAATTTAAGCCACGCCGTGTCCGCGCGGTCAAACCGCGCAAACGCCTTTTTGAGGACAGGCACACGTAGCATATACAGCTTGCCGTAGTCCACCCGAGCGGGATCGTTCCCCCAATCGAGCGAGGCGTACTCCTCTTGTTTGAGCAATCCGTCCGCGCAGAGCATGTCCAGATCGATAAAGTAGTGATTGAGCGCAAACGCCGAAAAGGAAGAGTACGGACTGTCGCCGTACGAGGTGGGTTGCAAGGGCAACACCTGCCAGATTTTACATCCGCTTCCGCACAAAAAGTCGACAAAACGATACGCTGCTTTCCCCAGCGTACCGATTCCGTACGGCGACGGAAGACAAGAGATCGGCATTAAAATTCCCGCACTTCTTTGCATAAAAACGCCCCCGATTTTCAAACGGCTCAATCATAGCACACTTTTTTCGAGATTGCAAGACGTTTCCAAAAAAAATTTTGCGGCTTTTTTCGTGCGCTTTTCCTTGATATTATATAAGAC
>CAMWQK010000010.1 GCA_947176445.1 uncultured Clostridia bacterium
AGCGAGCCCCAGCCCGCGCCTGTGCCTCAGGACGCGCCCCCTGCGCCGCCCGCCGTGAACCGCTTCAACCTCCTCGGAAAACAGGTGAAGCGCGCCGTATACAACAATCAGGGCTACCCCATCGCGCTGACGGGCGAGATCATCACGCCCGAACTTCTGAACAAGGCGCGGCGAAGCAACCGCCTGTTGGAGCTCACCGTGAACACGCTGACAAATATCTGGTAATCGAAAACCGCCTTCCATTGTCCGCAGGGCTTTGGAAGGCGGTTTTATTTTTAATCATTCAGAATCTTTTTGATGAATGCGGAATATGCTTGATACCCGCGGGCGTTCAGGTGCACCCTGTCCGCATGGAAGCAGTCGCCGCCCGCGCCCGCCCGTTCGATCTCCGAGCGCATATCGAAGACCTTCACATGAAGCTCGTGTTCCGCCGCCTTCGTCATCTGATTGAGCTTCTCCTCTTCCGCATAGAACGCGGAGAACTCGGGCGCTTTGACGACGTTGAGGAGCATGTACTCCGCTTGCGGGAACCGCGCCCTCAACTGCGCCAGCACCTTCTTGTAGTTTTCAAACGTCTCTTCCGCCGAGAACTTGAAGTGAATATCGTTAAACCCGAGATTGATGAGAATGCGCTTCGGCTGAGGGAGAACATCGAGGTGGGGCATAAAGCGCAGCCAGTCGGAGAACTTCGTGCCGCCTACGCCGATATCCAGCATGTTGGCGTTATCAAACGCGTCGTAAAAGAGCTCGCCGGTATATTCCGTCTTATTCCAGAACTCGAAGTACGAATCGCCGATGAAGAGCGTATCGAGCGATTTCACGTTCTCACGCCGCTCCAACGCGCGGTCAAGCGTGTCGATCTGATCGTCGAAATCGCACTCCATGTCCGGCGTATAGCCCGCAACAAGCGTGGAATAGTCAAACTCCCCTTCATAGTCCGCGACCTTGGTCAGCCCCTCGAAAAAGCCCTTTTTGAAAAAGGCGGGCTTATTGTTCTCGTTCACGTAGTAGAGCACGCCGTTGCCGTAGATCCACTCCGTCTTGCGGTAGTCGTACTGCCCGATGAAAAACGCCTTTCTGATCCGCCAGAACGAATCGAGCGCGCCGATCTCGGAGAGCAGAAAATCCTGCCGCCCGAAGCCGAGCTTGTTGTACTCCGCTCCGTCGAAATAGAGCTGTCCGCAGTAGATCGACCCCTCGCGGTAGCGCACCGACCCGAATCCGTTGCAGGGCTTTCCCGCCGCATACGCCGCCTCGTCGTCGGGCGCAAAAAAGAGTACGCCCTCCGAGAGATCGTAAAAATGTTCAAACGTTTTCACCATATTTTTTCTTCCTTTGGGGCGAGCCCGCCCCGTATACCGTATCCTGTTACTTTGCAGAGAACTTCTCCACCGTTTCAAAGAGCATGCGCTCCATTTCGGACATGCACGTCGCCTGATCGAAATTCTTCTTGGAGAAGGAATAATAGACCTGACCGTACGCCTCGCGCTCGTCGGGATGGTCGATCCACCAGTCGATCTTCGCGGCGAGATCGCGCGGCTTGCCGCTTAAAAAGAGGCTGTTCGGCGTGAGCGCATACCCGCGCGTTGCGCACTTCTCGGCGTTGGAGATGATGGGCACGATCCCGCACGCCATCGCCTCCATACAGCTGATGCCCTCTGCTTCCACCTCGGCGGGGTGCACGTACAGATACGCGCTGTTGATGACGTTTACGATCTCTTCGTGGGAGTACAGTCGGAAAATGGGCGGAACGGGCAAGCCCTCCGCCTGCCGTTCAAGCTCCTCTTTCAGAGGTCCGACGCCCGCGAGAATCAGCTGTATCTTACTTTTGTATTTGGAGTGTTTGACCGCATCGATAAGCACGCCCTGCGCCTTCTCCTTGGAATACCGCCCGATACAGAGAATGCGAATGAGTTCGTCTTTCGCGGAAACGCTCTGCGGTGCGAAGATATCGTTGACGCCGTTGGAAATGATGTAGCCGTTCGTCTCGCCGTACAGTCTCTCGTATACCGTCCGAAGATAGCGCGTGGGATAGTGGATCGCATCGCAGTTCTTATATAATTTATGAAAGTGCGCGTAGGTGATCTTGCTCGCAAGCTCGACGTGCTCCATATGCAGGTGCGTGGTGAAGTTCTCCGCCAGCATGTGAAAGCCCGCGCTCACGGGAAGGTGCATCTCCTTCGCCATCTTCGCGCTCGCGATCCCGAGCGAAAACGGGAACATGACGTGCACGATATCGACGCCGTCGAGGGCGGAGCGTATGATCTTTTTGTTCGGCTTGGCAAGCGTGATGCCGTTGGCGCGAACGTATTTATTGAAACAGAGAAAGTTCTTATTCGGGACGACGAAGTACCCCTCGCGCCCCTTCTTATCCTGATCGGCACACAAAACTCTTACGGTGTGCCCCCGCTCTTTCAAGTAGCCGATGAGATTGTTGGCGGCGATCGTAGATCCGTTGTTTGCCTTTCCCAGAACGTCACATACAACCGTGATGACCATCTTTCGTTTTTCCTTTTGTTTTTTTCACTATGATAGCAATCAATTTGGAAATTGTCAACCGTGCAAATAATTTTTTATTCCTCTCCGCGCTCGACCGTGTCCGTTGTTTCCTCTGCGGGGGCGGGTACAATAAAGTCGGGTGCTTCGCGCAGGCGCGTGCGGTTGACCTCTGCAATGCGCTCGGTGAAGGATACCTTCCCGCGCTTTTTGAGATCCTCCGTAAACCGTGCCGTGACGAAGAGATAGATACAGAAGATGGGCACTGCGCCGAGGTTGGTTTCGAGCAGCGAATTGACGACGAGCGTCATCAGCTTATCGCCCATCGAGACGATCTCCGCCGAACGGATCCCGCCGATGAGGAGCGAGAACTCCCAGGCGAACTGCACCGAAATGCCGATGATGAGAAGATACAGAAGCGGGAAACGCTTCTCCTTCTTCTTTTGCAGGAGATTGTACACGATCGCCGCGGCGTACGATACGAACAGGATGATCGCCATCGCGCCGTGGTACGCGCCCGTGGTGCGCTGGATTTTGATGGGCGTGAGCGAGGAACCGAACGAGCTCGCCATGAGCGGCGCGCAGATCCACCAGAGCACGATAAGCAGCGTCCACTCAAACAGCCGCTTATCCTTCGCCATCCACAGCCAGATCCAGGCAAAGTTGGTGATGCCGTAGCTCATGCTCATCCACAAAAGCACCCAGAACAGGCTGCCGCCCTCGATGGAGCGGGTGCCGAGCGCGAGATGGAAAATCCCGTAATCGACAATCATATACAGCACGCCGCCCGCAAGCGCGAACAGCAGCGTGAGATACTTCTTGCGGAAGATGAGCAGTCCGCAGAAGAAGACGAGAAAGACGATATCCAGATAGATATACAGCGGATTGAACACGCGCTGCGCCACGATCTCCGTTGAGGCAGCCGCCAGATTAGTGAGCATAGTTTCTCCTTTTCGCTTGCTTTTGTTTTATTGTAACGGAATTGCCCCGCGATTGTCAAACAATCGCGGGGCAGGAAACTGTTTTTTATTCAAAACAGACGCTCGTTATAGCTGATACTTTGCCGTAAGTTTGAGAATGGATGCAAGGCAATCGTTGAGAGCGCGGAGCTCGCTCTCGCTGAGGGCGCGGTTGCGGTATCCGTCGAGCCGGTGAGAGAGCATGTCCGCCTCTAAGCGGTCGCTCGCGGCGAGCTTTGCGGAGAGCAGCTTTTCGAGGAGTTCCGTGGCGTGCTTCAACCTCAAACTCCCGTCCCCCAAAGTGCGCACCTCTTCCTCGTCGAAACAGCACACCTTGGGGGGATACTCTTTCTGCGGTGCAGTGTTTGCGGGATGGTCAAGGTCGAGATGAAATTTTTCGTACATCTTGTCCGCCTTCGACTTCTTGTGCCGCTTGGGAAACCTGATATAGAAGAGCGGAAAAAGGATCGCCGCCTCGACAAAGTACAGCGACAGACACACCGCCGCCGCGCGCATGTTCCCCTCGCACACGGCGAAAAAGAGCTCGCCCGCACCGAAGAATAAAACGGTCGCGGCATAAAACTTCTTGCCCCCCGCAAGGGCGAGGATAAGCCCGCAAAGCAGAAGAAGTGCGGGGCAGAGCAGATAGGACACAGCGTCGGGCAAGTGCGCAACGCTATCTGCCATTTTTAAGATAACTTCCATAAATAAACTTACGACCTCCCGCCGCCTCGTTCGCGGCGTGTTGTTTTTAGAAAAGAAATTCAGGTATGATTATATGCGCAAGCGCGCCCGGCGCGCGATCAACTTTTGTCGAATGACGCAGACCTTTGTCGTGTAGCGCCCTCAATCCATCGGGATCTCGCGGCACTGCAAGATGTTGACGATGACGGCCCTTACCGTCCGCTCGTCGATTTTGAGAATGCGCGCGACCGCCTTTTTATAGAGCGCGATCTGCGGCGCATAGTCGCGACGGATACGCGCATCGTCGTGCGAGGAGAACTTATAGTCGATGATCGTCGTCCCGTCCTTTCCTTCGGCGAGAAGATCGATCGCGCCCTGAAAGACGACCTCGTCCCGCGCCGCCGTCTCGAACACTTCCGAGGCGGGCAAAGACACGAGGAACTGCTGTTCGCGGCGCAGCGTTTTTCCGGCAAGCGCCGCAAGGCAGGGAATGCGCAAAATCGCGTCGAGCTTCTCCTTATCGATGAGCGCTGCCTGTTCGGGCGTGAGGAGATTCTCCCTCATCATGCGGTCAAATTCCTCTCCCGCGTTTTTTGCAAAATCGACGTGCTCTAAGAAGATGTGATAGGCGGTACCCGTGTCTGCGGTGGGCGCGCCTTCTGCGCTCCGTACCCCGTACATGGTGGGCTCTTCCGTATTATGCTTTGATGCGGACACGGTAGCCTCTTCCGTACGTCTCTTATTGCCCGTTACCTCGTACACGGTAGGCACGTAACTCTTTCGCATGAGCTCGGTTGCCGAGCTCTTAACGGGGAGCAGCGTACTCTCGCCGTGGGCATACCCATGTCCGAGGACGGAGAGGATCTTTAAGCGCAATTTCTCGTCCCCGTGCGCTTCAAGCGCGTGACGGGAGAGCGGGCTCTTTTCCTCTGCCGTCTCCTCTTTGAACTTGCGGCTAACCTCGGCAAAATCGAAGAAGTCAGAGAAGCGATTTGCAAAGCGCGGCGAGACGGCGCGGGTGCAATCCCCGAAGAAGAGGTGCAGCCGATACATGGCGCGCGTCATGGCGACGTAGAGAAGATTGAGCTCCTGTTTGAGTTCTTCCCCCTCTTCGTACACGGCAGCCGCGCGGCGGAGCACCGTTTCGTAGACGAGCTTCTTTTCAACGTCGAAGCTGCGCGGCGCAAGGCGGAATTTTTCGGTGTACACCACCTCGCCGTGCTCCGCACCGTGGAAGGGCGCGTCGAGCCCTGCGAGCATGACGATGGGATATTCGAGCCCCTTGGACGCGTGCATGGTGAGCACCTTGACGGCGTTCTCTCCGCCGCCCTCCGAGAAGTCGATCTTGTAGTCGCTCCGCGCCAGGCGGGATAAAAACGCGTGGACGCTCCCCTCCGCCTCGGCGACGATTTTACGAACGCGCATGAGCCGCCTTGTCCCGTTCTCCCGTGCGGCGATCTCCGTCTCCAGCCCCATCGACAGGAGCTTCAAGAGGGTATCTCTCGCCGTGGAGACGCCGGCATACAGCCGAAGATTTTCCGCAAGTGCGAAAAAAGTTTTTAACTTTGCCGAGAGTTCGTCGCCCATCTTCTGCGCATAGGACGTGCACGCCGCGCGGAAGGTGGGCGCGGACGGGAAGCGCAGGCGCACTTTCGTGAGGTCCTCCTCCGTAAAGCCGCCGACGGAAGAGAGCATCGCGCCCGCGAGCGGGATATCCTGCTCCGTATTGTCGAGATAGGAGAGCCAGTCGAGGGCGAGCCGCGCCTCCCAGAAGTCGAACACGTTCACCTTCGCCGCCGTGGTCACGGGAATGCCGCGGCGCGCAAGGGCGGCAACGACCTTCTCCATATCCCCCGTGTTCTTTCTCACGAGCACGGCGATATTGCCCCAGTCCGCCTTTTTGATAACACCTGCGTCCGCATCGAAGAAGTCGCTTCCGTACTCCTCCGCGATCGCCTGCGCAATGCGCTCCGCCTGCGCGTCCACTTCCGTCCTGCCCGAGGCTTCGAGCACCGAATAGACGCCCGTGGGCGGCTCCTTCTCCTTTTTCTCCTTGGGGATATAGTGATAGACCGTCTCCCCGTCGTGACCCAAATACCGCTCGCTCCCGAGCATGAGAGCGCTCGCATAGTCGATGTCCGCCGTGTCCTTCGTCATCGCCGTGGAAAAGACGGCATTGACCGCGTCAAGCACGCCCATGCCGCTGCGGAAGTTTCTGGTAAGCAGAAGCGAATGCTCGAACTCCTGCGTCTTTTTCGCAAAGTACGCCGAGCGGCTGCCGCGGAACCCGTAGATGGATTGCTTCATGTCGCCGACGAGGAAGACGTTCTCGCCGCTGATCTGCGTGAGGATGGCTTCCTGCATGGGGTTGACGTCCTGATACTCGTCGACAAACACAAACCTGTATTTATCCTTGACCGCCGCAAGCGCATCGGGGTTTTGCAGAATTTCAAACGCGACGTGTTCGAGATCGTCGTAGTCTAAAACGCCCGCCTCCTTTTTCAGCCGCGTATACGCCTCGTCGTATTTCAAGGTAAGCGCGGCGAGCGCCGCCGCCCGCTTCTGCCCGTCGAGATAGCGGGCGTATTCCACGTCGCGCGGCTCGTACTTTTTCAGCTCCTTATAGAGATCCTTGATCCCCGCCGAGAGCGCGGAGAGTTTTTTGAGGTGTTTGAGCGTCTCCCCCGTCGCCTTCGTCGCGGGCGGGCAACTCGGAATGGGCAAAAGCTCTTCGGACTTTGCCGCCATTTTGAAAAGATCGCGCTCGTCCGTGAGCAGCTTTGCCGCGAGCATGATGCCCTTACACACGTTCTGCGCCCGCGCGTTCCCGTCCGCGAAAAAGTCGAACTCCTCTTCCGCGCAGTCGAAGTAGAACTGCGCCCGCGCGCCGATATCCTGCGCAAGGTACGCGCACACGCCGTCAAAGTTGTCTGTACCCGCCACAGTGAGCGTTTCGCGATAGTCCTTCTCCCCGCGCACCGCGCCGTAAATGTCCCTTACGATCTCGCGCAGCTTATCGTCCTTCTTGCGCCTGAAATACACGGCGAGTAGGTCGAAAAGCTCCGCGCTGCTCTCCTCGTAGAGCGCCTCGAACACCTCGTCCATCGCCCGCCCGGAAAGAGCCTTGCCGTCGGGATCGTCGGGCGAGATGACGCGGAAGGCGGGATCGACGTCCGCGAAATAGAAGTTGGAGCGAATGAGCCGCGCGCAGAACGCGTGAATGGTGCTGATATCGGCAAGCGGGAGCGCATGGAGTTGCTCTTTCATATGTTCCTTCTCACGCCCCTCCGCCTCTCTCAGCCGCTCCAGGAGCGCACTGCGCAGCTTCTCGCGCATCTGCGCAGCCGCCTTGTTGGTAAACGTCACGGCGAGGACGTTCCGGATATCCCCTGTCTCTTCGAGAATGAGCCGGACGAGCCGCTCGATCATCACCCGCGTCTTGCCGCTTCCCGCGGAGGCGGAGACGATGACCCGACCCTGTTCGTTGATCGCTCTGATCTGCTGATCTGTAAATCCCATCTCACTCCCCCTTCTCGCGGCGCACGATCGCGGCGATGTCCGTGCACTTCACGCCGTCGGACTTCCGCTCCGCGCCGTCGAACCCGCAGAGGCTCTTGAGTTTGCAATACGAACAAGTTCCTTCGTACGGCGAGGGCGCAATGTTCCCCGCGCGCATCTCGTGCTCCGCCTTCTGCGAGACGAGCACCGAATAGTCGAGAAAGTCGGTAAAGTCCTTTTCGCTCATGCCCTTATCCGAATACTTCCCGTCCCGCTTGGCTTCGAGAAGTGTGCTCTTCTCGCACTCGCCGACGATCCTATCGTGGAGAGTGATTACCTAGTCTTCCCCGTTGAAAAAGCCGAGCATGTTATACTTCGCCTCGTCCGGTTTCGAGAAATTATCCGCGGCGGGGAAGTAGAACGCCCCCGCGGGCTTCTTTCCTGCCGACGCGCCTTTGAGGTAGAGCTCGAGCTGCAGCCTTCTCCCCGTGTAGTAGGCGACGGGCTTATCGTCGATGTGCCCCGTCTTGTAGTCGATGACGCGCACGTATTCGTCCGTCTCGTCGACGCGGTCGGTCTTGCCGTAGAGCGCGAGCGCGGGCAGCTCCACTGTCTCTTCCGCAGCGCGCATTCTGAATGCGGAAGCGGCAAGCTGGCGGTACGCCGCCGCCGAAACTTCTACGCCTTCCTGAATGAGCCGCTCGCCCGTGTACTCGCCCTGCTTTGTATCCGTGAGCGCGGAGAAGCGCGAGCTTTTTAATAGCGTCTCGCCCGCCGTGCGCGCCAGGGCGCGGCACTCCTCCTCGCCCTTCATCTCATTAAACTTCTTTGCGACCGCTTCGAGCACCGCGTGCACGAAGGTGCCCGCGTCGGTATCGAGCACGGTACGCTCCTCCCGCTCGACGAGCCTTAGTCCACGCTTGCAGAAGCCCGCATACGGGCAGGCGAAGTACTGTTCGAGGAGTGTGGGCGAAATGCGCCCGCCCCAAAAGTACAGCTCCTCGCCGCGCGCGATAGGTTGCTTCTTCCCACCGCTTAAAAGTGTATCGAGGCGCCCCATGTCCGCGGTATCCTCCCTCTCGCGCAGAACGCCCGCGAGCGTAGAGAAGAGCGAAGCGTCGTTGATCTCCCCCGTCGTAAACGCCTGCCTGCTTTTGAGAAGTTTGAGCACGGCGGGCGTGTATTCGCTGCAATCATAGGGGAATACCTCGGGCATGGGTGGTAGATCGAAGATTTTTTCGCAATCGGAGAGGATTTCGGAGCGCGCCGTCTCCTCTCCGCGATTCTTCATGGGATAGCTCAAATACAGCCGCTCCGAAAACGCGCAGAGATTCAGCCCGAGACTCTCGCGGGCGCGCGCGTTGACCTTGGCAATGGCGGGCTCGATCTCCACTTTAAGCTCGCCCAAGCGGTCGATCTCCCGATCGGAGATGACAGCCGTGTCCGTCGCCGCGCGGGGCAGCGCGTCCGTCAGACCCGTCGCAAACACGAGCGCGGCACGCTCGAATTTGCTCTCCGTCGCATCGCCCAAAAATACCGCGTCGAAATACTTGGGGATCATGGAAATTTCGAGCGCTTCCGCGCCGCTCAAAAGCAGGTCGGAGAACTCCTTTGCCGTGAACGTGCGCTCGCCCGCGACCGCGTCGATCTCGCTCAAAATCCCCGTAAGCGGAGTGATCTCCAAAAAGTCGCTGAGTGCCCCTTCTGTGCGCGACTGTAAGTTCTCCGTGACCGTCTCCCCGTCCACCTCGCGATAGAGCGCGCGAACGGCGTCAGTGTACGCTGTCGCCTTCGCCTTCTTAGGAAAGAGAGAGAGAAGGCGCACCGTTCTCTCGCGGCAGGGGATAAGCGTTTCGCGGTTATAACCCTTGATCTGCGCGTCGTCCTTGATCTCCCGCTTGAACGCGCCGCGATAGCCGCCGAACTTCGCAAGATAGTTGCGGTACTCGTCCGCCTTGCCGAAGTAAATATTTGATGCGACATCATCGATCGAAGCGGGCAATCCCCCGTCCGCCGCAGCGGCAAGGAGCGCGAGCGTGAACGCGCAGAACGGATGCTCGGAGAAGGGACGCTTCTCGTCGGCAAAGTAGGGAATTTTATATTCGTCGAATACGTGCCCGACCGCGGAAAAGCTGTCGGCAGAGGGCACGAGCACGACGCAGTCCCGATACCGCCCATGCTCCTCGATGATGTATTTTTTGATGAGCGCGGCGATGATCTCCGCCTCCCGCCCCTCGTCCTCGGTGGTAAAGGAGAAGACCTGCGTGCTGCGCACCCGATCCTTTTTATAGCACTCGGAGGAGAACAGCCGCTCGGAGAGCATGAGCGCGTCCCCCGTGAGCGAGGAGCGGATCTGCCGCGTTGTTACGTCGCCGTACTCCTCCGCGATCTTTCTGAACGTGCTCGCCGCCTCGTTGGTGTACATCTCCCCGCGCCCCGCGACGAAGATCCCCGTGACGAATGCGTTTTCGAGCGTGGCACGGATCCCCTCCTGCGCCTGCCGCGTAAAGGACGGGAAGCCGAAGAAGAACACCTCGGTGCGGTTGAGCTTGCCCGCCTGCGCGTCCGCAGCGATCTTTTCGGGAAGCAGTCCGAGATATCCGTTCTCGTCCACCAGCCCGCTCGCATTCAAGAAGGCTTCGTATTTTTCGAGGATAAGCGCAAGATCGAGGAGTTTTTTCTTCAGGATCCCGTCGGTGGACTGCGCGCTCGTTTTCAGCATCTCTGCGGTCACGCAGGACGCGGAGAGCTGTGCGATCGTCTCGTACACCGCCTGCGCCGCGCCGCGCTTAAAACAGCTCAATTCGGCGGCGTATGTATCGATGAGCTCGCTGATCTTCATCACCGAGCCCTGCTTGCTGAGCACCTTCGCTCCGCCCGAGAGATAGCGCGCAAACGTCGTCACCTCGGTCGTAAAGCTCCCGCCCAAAACTTCGAGAACGGAGCGCTCGCAGAGCAGCGTGAGCCTGTCCTCACAGAAGATGAGGTTGCCTATCCCGTGTTCTTCATTTTTGAGCACCTGTTCTTTAAGGACGCACAGCGCGTCTGAAAGCGTGGGTGCGCCGATCACCTGAACCATTCGACCGTTCTCCAATGCGGAATTTTTGGAAGCACAAAACTTTCAGCTTCCATTATACCACACATTTTACAAAAATTTCACGTTTTGAAGAGGTTTT
The DNA here is from genome assembly GCA_947176445.1 of uncultured Clostridia bacterium. Lineage (GTDB taxonomy): Bacteria > Bacillota > Clostridia > Christensenellales > Borkfalkiaceae > Gallimonas. The sequence continues at coordinate 10,814 of CAMWQK010000010.1, forward strand.
GTTTTTACAAATGTAAAAAAATATGGTATAATGCAAGCGAAGAAAGGAGATCACGATGAAGAAATCATATCTTTGCGGACTCGCGCTGCTTGCGCCCGCTCTGCTCTTAACAGGCTGCGGCGGGGGGACAAGCTCCCTCTCGATCAGCGCAAACTGGTACAGTAACACGGGACTGAGCGACAGTATCAGCGGAACGGACGAGCATCTCGAATACGCCGTCTCGTTCAGAAGTTCGGATATCACCAACACGTTCAAGATGGAATACGAGAGCGGAACGTATACGGTGGACTTGAAGAGCGAACGCCGCGAGCTCGCCGACGGAACGACCGAGCTTGTGTACGTTTTAACGAGCGCGCTCTCCGTCACAGGAAAATATACCCTCAACGGCGCATCGAGCGCTCCGTTTACCGATACCGTCGAGTGCGAGACCGTCTTCCACAACGCCCGCGCGCAGTTGAAGCCCGTCCGCAGCAGCAAGCTATTCAAGAGCACCGTGCCCAATGCGCAGACGCCCGCATCACTTGAAAACGCCTGCACCGAGTATCACTACACCTTCGTCACCGAATACGCAAACGACTTGAAGTCGTTCAAGACGATCTACACCGCCCTCACGCAGGAGACCCCCACTCCGAC
>CAMWQK010000011.1 GCA_947176445.1 uncultured Clostridia bacterium
GCCCTCCGTCAGGGTCGCGTTCTCCGCCTCGTAGCGCACCTTCTCGGTGACGTCGCCCGAGGGAAGTTTCAGCTCTTCCGTCCATGCCGACATCTTCACCTTGGGGGTGTTGCCGTCCCATTCGAGCTTCTGAAGGCGCACCGTTCTGCTCCAACCCGCTCCCGAATATTTCGCCGAGTGATATACGATCCAGTCCTCCGTGCCGTCGGGAGATTTCACCACCGAGTTGTGACCGGGGGAAACCACGTCCGCACGAAGAAGGTCGGTCTCCATGAGCGGCTTTTCACCCTTCTCCCAGCTGCTCTGTTCGAGCGGGTTATCGCCCGTCATTTTCAGATACCCGATGCAATAGCAGTCGGACGCTGCGAAACTTGCCGAGAACAGCAGTACGGGCGTTCCGTCGGGCGCATAGATGAGACAGGGTCCTTCGTTCTGGCTCGAGCTGTTGCGCTCCCAGTCGGCTTTGGGTTCGGAGATGAGGCAGCGCTCGCCGCCCGAACTCTCCTTGACCTTCGTGGGATCGCCCGTTTCAAGCTCGGTGATGTACAGGTTCTGTTGCCAGAACGCCGTATGGAGTTCGTTGGGCCAGCCCGCCCAGATGACGTACTGTTTGCCCTTGTAGTTCATAAACGTCGCGTCGATCGAACGTCTGTCGGGCGAGAGCTCCAGCTTGATCGCCTTTCCGTAATTGCCGAACGGATCGTCCGTCTCGCTCTTGATGATATACGTTCTGCGCGCACTGTCGATCACGTCCGTCTTGTCCTGGATCGCGTCGAGATACTCCTTGTCGGTGGTGGCTGCCGTGAACAGCAGATACCAGTGTCCCTCGAAGAAGAAGATCTCGGGCGCCCAAACGGACTGAATGTTCGAATCTTCCAAAAATCCCGCAATGTGCGTCGTTTGGGGATCGTCGAGATCGACGTACAGCGTCGTCAGACTCTTGGAACGCGTCACCGTGAACGCATAATTCAATTCGCCGTTTCTCTCTACCCCTTTGACTAAAACGTGGTAGTAGTAGTCGCCGTGCTTATAGAACCACGGGTCCTGCCCCGAAAGATGAATGGGATTGAAAAAAGTATCGTTCATATCTTCTCCGTTGTTCCCGCCGCACCCGCCGGTAAGGAGCGTCGCTCCGAACGTGACGATGGCGAGAATCGTGCAAAGGATTGCTTTGAATTTGCCCTTCATCTTACTTCTCCAAGGCGTCTACCACAATGCAGTCGATCAGGATGTTCTGATCGCATTTGATCGTAATTTCGTTGGGGCCGGAAGGTCTCAGATACAGATCGCAGAAGAACGCGTTGTTGCAGAACGTATCGTCGTAAGGGGTTCTGGGCGTATACAGCGTGTAAGCCGTGCCGTTTACGCTCACGCTGATCGTCGTTGCCGATACCGCCTGATTCGAATAACGAACGACGAGGCGATACTGTCCGTTCTTTTGCACGTTGACCTTGAAGGTGAGACTGTCGTTATCGGCAATACGGACTGCCTTGCCGCCCGAAGCCGCCGCCTGTTCCTCGCCGTCCGCGTCGATATAGACGCTGTCGATGACCGTACAGCCCTCGCCGAGCTCCGCATCCTCCGCCTCGTACTTAATGCGGTTTACCTTCTCGCCCGAAGGCATCGGGCTCTCTTCGTTATACGCGTAGATGTGTTCCACAACGGGGATATCGCCGTTCCAGGTCAGCTTTTGCAGACGCAGCACTCTGTCCCAACCCGCGCCCGAATATTTTGCCGAGTGATAGCAGATCCAGTCCTCCGTGCCGTCGGGAGACTTGACGACGGAGTTGTGTCCCGGAGAGATAATTTCCTCATCTGTCTCCATGAGCGGCTTTTCACCCTTCGTCCAGCTCGCGGGATTGAGCGGGTTCTTGTCCGCCCCGTCAAGCACGATGTAGCCGATGCAGTATGCGTCCGAGCCGGAGTACGCACCCGAATAGAGAAGCACGGGCGTGCCGTTCGGGGAGTAGGTCACAACGGGCCCCTCGTTCTGCTTTGCGCCGATCTTTTCCCAGTCGTACTCGGGCGTGGAGATCGCCACGCGGGTAGACGTCGGATCGACGACCTTCGTGGGATTGTTGTATTCGAGCTCCGCAATGCACAAATCTTGCTGGTAGTCGGGCGTATGGCTCGCATACGGCCACGCCGCCCAGATGATATACTGTTTATTGTTGTACTCCATGAACGTCGCGTCGATCGAGCGGATATTGTTCTCGGGCAGGTTGACAAGGTAAGGCTGCGTCTCCCATTCGCCCATCGCATCGTCCGTCACGCTCTTTAAGCAGTAGGTGCGTCTGCCCGCATCCTGCAAGCCGGCGTTTGCGCCGTAGTCATGCGTCGCCGTGAAGTAGATGTACCAGTGTCCGTCGACGAAGAAGATTTCGGGTGCCCAGATCTCTACGAGGTTCATCGCCTTCTGGCGAACGACCACCTTGGTGCGCGTCTCGTCGCCCGAGTTCGACGTGATATTCGTCATCCACTTGGAGCGGGTGACGGTGATCTGCGTGCCCTCCGAATAGGTCACGTAGTAGTAACCGTCCTTCGTATACATCCACGGATCGCCGAGCCCCGACTCCACGCGGAGCGGGTTATAGAAGGTATCGTTCATTACCGTGCCTTCGCCGTCGTAGCCGCCGGGCGTGTTCTCGTCGCCGCAGCCCGCAAAGCCCGCCGCGCACGACATACCGATCACCGTGCAAAATGCAATCGCCGCGATCTTTTTCAAGTGTTTCATAGTTTCCTCCTTATTCTCTTTTTTATTTCGTTTAGCTTAAAAATTCCAACCGTTTGATGATATGGTTCTGATAGACGACGTCAAGCTCGTTGAAGTATCCGCTCCAACCCCACACGCGAACGATGAGGTTCTTGTGATCTTCGGGGTGCTTCTGCGCATCGAGCAGCGTATCGCGGTTGATGGCGTTGAGCTGCATCTGATGCCCGCCGTTCTCCACGAACAGCTTCACGAGCTGTGCGACCTTCTGCGTGCCCTCGTCGTTGCGGAAGAGCGTATCATGGAATTCGAGGGTGAGCGGTCCGCCGTTGCAGATACGCCCGAGGTTCGGCTTCGTGAAGGAGTGAATGACCGAGAGCACGCCGTCGAACTTCACGTTCAGCGAGGGCGAGTAATTCGCACTGAACGGCTCGCCTGCATACCGTCCGTCGGGCGTTGCACCGAGGTGCTCGGAGAGCCAGATGTAGTACATCGCGCTGCCCGTACCCGCGCGGAAGATGCCCCCGCGTTCGTTCTTTTCGCCCTTCAACCCGTCTGCAAAGCAATCGGTGAGCTCCACCGCAATGCTGTCTACGTAGTCGTCGTTGTTGCCCATCTTGGGAGCCGCAAGGCAGTCCGCATGCAGCTTCTCGTACCCCTTGAAGTTTGCTTTAAGCGCCGCTTTGAGCTCCTCTGCCGTGTACTTCTTCTCGTCGTACACGAGCTTTTTGATCGCCGCGAGCGAGTCTGCCGCCGTGGAGAGCCCCGCTCCGTGGAATCCGTAGTTGTTGTACTTCGAACCGTCCGCAATGTCCTTCGCCTCTTTGATGCAGTTCGTCATCATGACCGACTGGAAGGGCGACGGCTCTACAAAGATATTCTTCGTGCTCGCGATCAGCTGTTTACAGGTCGCGGTGAGATTTTTCTTTACCTCCGCCATGAGCGCGGGGAAGGTATCGAACGCTTCGAGCTTCTCCGCCGCCGTGAGCATCACGTTGGGATAGCTCAGCGCGTCGATATTCGGAATGTCGTATGCAACGCCGGGAATGATGAACTCCCAGCACGCGGCGACCACGTAGTTTCTTGCGTCCTCTTCCTCATACCCCATCTCCATGAGCGCGGGAATGACCACGTCGTCGTTGGAGTACTGCGGGAAGCCGAGCCCCTTTTTGGTGAGCAACGTTCCGAGATAGTAAGTATCGTACGAGGTATTCTTGCCCACGCGGATGTTGATCTTCGGATCGATGAGGTTGAGTTGCAACGACGCTTCGAGGCACACCTTGCTCAGCTCGTTGAATACCTCTTTTCCGTCCGTGCCCATACCGCCGAGCACCATGCTCTGTCCGTTATCGCCCTGCTGTACGCCGGGGTAGAGATCGGCGTCGAAGTTGAGATCGATGAAGAACTCGCTCGTAAGTTCGAGCGCCTCTTCCCGCGTGAGTTTCCCGCTTGCGATATCCGCCTGGAAGTAAGGATACATATACACGTCGAATCTGCCGATCGTATTGTGCTTGTTCGCGTTCAGCCAAAGGCTGAAATTGAGAAGCCGCATCATGACGAGCGCTTCGTAGTAGCTCTTGGGTGAATGCGCGGGCACGTGTTCAAGCGCGCATGCGAGTTCTTTGATCCCGAGCTTTTCCGCCTCTTTCTTATATTTTTCCGCCAGCGCATAGACCGCGTCGATCGTGAGGTTCATCGCGTAGAGTTCGTTGTACTCTTTGCTGCCGGTTTTATACTTTTTAATCTCTTTTTCGATTTCCTTCAGCTTTCCTTCAAGTCCGCCTTGGAGCGCGGAGGCGTAGTCGCTCGAAATATTGCCGACCTGCGCGCCGTCGAAGATGAAGTACTTTGCCCGCACTTCCTCTGCCTCCTTCTCGGTTAAAAGGGGCGGGAGTTTTTGCAGGGTGCGCATCATGCCGATCTTATCCTCTGCAAAGAGCATCGCCTTTTCCGCCTCAACCGCTTCCATCAGACGGCGGGCGCTGCGAATGGCAAGATCCTTTTCCTCATAGAACTTGCAGGGCATTGCGCTCTCTTTCTGACGCAGATTGCGATATTCCCGCTTCTGAAAACGATCGTAAATTTTTTGCAGTCTCTCTTCCATAAAACCATCTCCTAACTACATGATTTTTGCTTGAATTCCGTAACGTCGGAACAGTTCGACGTTCGCATTGACTTCCGATTTTTCATCGAATTTCGGGTGATATTCCATGCCGACCATGGTATATTTGCTTCCCGACATCTTGTTGTACGGCAGCAGCTCGATCCCGAGCGCGCCCGAATTTTTCACTTTTTCTGCAATCGCCGTCAAATTCTCTTCGGTATCCGTCACGCCGGGGATAAGAGGCGTTCTCGCCATGAACTTCACGCCGCTCTTTTTCAGCAGTTCGAAGTTTCTGAGAATGGGCTCGTTGCTTCTTCCCGTATACTCGATCGCCTTCTCTCTGTCCATCACTTTGAGATCGAACATCACGTAATCGACCACGGAGATGACCTTCATAAAGTCCGCTTCGGACGCGTATCCGCTCGTCTGGATCGCCGTATGCACGCCGATCTCTTTGAGCATGGGAATGAGCTCGTGTAAGAAGTCGGCATACAACAGGCACTCTCCGCCCGAGAATGTTACGCCGCCGCCCGCCTGTTTCAGATAATCCGAATTCTTTTTCAGCTTTTCGAACAGTTCCTTCGTCGTATAGGCAACGCCGCTGTATCGGATGAGCCCGCGCGGACAGACGGAAATGCAGTTTCCGCAGGCGACGCAACCGTCCTTATGCGCGCAGATTTTCTCACATGCGCCGCAGTGCAGACATCCGTTGGGGGCTTTGACGACCTGAATTTTTTGGCTCAGTCCCTCGGGATTGTGGCACCAGTTGCACCGCATCGGGCAACCCTTGAAAAACACCGTGGTGCGTATCCCCGGTCCGTCATAGACGGAAAATTCTTCAATTGAAAAGACAATGGCTTGCTTCATTTTCCCTCATACGTCTCTCTGTCATTGAGCGGGGCGATCTTCTTCACGTCGAACTTCGGCTCGTGATCCTTGCTGAGTAGCCCGTTCACTTCCTGTTTTACGTCGGTGAGCTGGGTATAGCAGTATCCCGCAAAGTCGCAGGCAAATACGCCGCGGTTGAGATCCTTGAAGCGTTGCAGGAAGTTCTCCGACTTTTCGAGGCAATACCCCCACGCCTCGCCGTCCGACTCGGTGTGCAATTCCTTGACGCCCGCATGCAGCACGGCGATCCCGCCGTATTCTGTGAGAATGACGGGCTTATCGAGACTGATCTTCTCGCCGAAGCCCATGAGGCGGCGCGCCATCGGGAAGACCTCCGTGAGATTTTCCGTTCTGTACTTCTCCGCCCAGGTCTCCGTATTCGGCGAATAGTCGTGAATACTGATGATGTCCGTCTCCTCGACGCCTTCCCACCCGTCGTTGGTACTCACGAGGCGGGTTGCATCGATGGATTTGGTGAGATAGTACATTGCGCGGGCGTAATCCTTCTGCTTTCTGTCCATCAGCAGCTTGCGCACGCCCCAGCTCTCGTTCAGCGGCACCCATACGATGACCGACGGATGATTGTAAAGATCGAGGATCAGCTCCTCGTACTGCGCCGTGTGCAGCCTGATCTCGCGGTTGTTATAGTCGTATGCGCTGGGCATCTCTCCCCAAACGAGGAACCCGAGCGTATCGGCATAGTAATAATAGTAAGGATCTTCCACCTTCTGGTGCTTTCTGCCGCCGTTGAAGCCCATCGCCTTGGAGATGAGGATATCCTCTTTGAGGCTCTCCGCAGAGGGCGGCGTCAGATCCGTCTCGTCCCAGTAGCCCTGATCGAGCACCAGCTTCTGATAGAGCGGAATGTTGTTGAGCAAAATCTTATTCTTCTCGGTGCTGATCTTGCGGAATGCAAAGTATGTATCCACACTGTCAACCACTTCGCCCCCGCACATGAGTTCCAGCCGTACTTCGTAGAGGTTGGGATTTTCGGGCGACCAGAAATGAATTTCGTCGATACTGTCCTCGGGCTTTAAGAAGAGTCCGATCTTCGCGTCTCGCCCGCAGAGCGAATTCGTCTGCGTGAGCACCGTAGCGCCTCTATAAGAGATCGTCGTTTTCAGCGCGTCGAACTTCCCTGCGCTCTCTGTTTCGAGCAGTACGCTGTTCGTATCGATGTCGGGCGTGAAGAGCGCGCGCTCGATGTAGCCGCAACCCGTCTTTTCCAGCCATACGCTCTGCCAGATCCCCGAGCTTGCCACATACCAGCAACGGCTCGGCTCCTTCTTCCAGTACTGCTTGCCGCGCGGCTGCGCACAGTCATAGCGGTCGGTCACGCGGATGGCGATCGTGTTCTCCTCCGCGAGATACTCTGTAACGTCAAAACTGAAATGGGTGTAGCCGCCGACGTGACTGCCCACGTATTTTCCGTTCAGCCAGATCTCCGCTTCGTAGTCCACGCCATTGAAGTGCAGAAGCGTCTTGCCGCCCTTCATCTCCTCCGAGAGACGGAACGTGCGGCGATACCACATGACCTCGTGCAGATCGGAAATCCCGATCCCGCTCGCCTTGCACTGATAGGCGAAGGGAACGTTGATGTTCATGCCGAGCGGTTTGCCACTCTCGTACAGTTTTTTTGAAATACCGTTTTCGGCATCGTCAAAACAAAACTCCCACGTCCCGTTCAGGGTTTGCCAATTTTCGCGCTTGAATTGCGGAGACGGATATTCTGACCTTGAAAAACTCATATTCTGTTCATCCTCGTACTTAGTTTTAGTCTTTTCGAGTTAATCTTACCTAATTAAAAAAAACTTGTAAATCCATAATCGGCAAATAAATTTATTTGCCTACCCCTTCTTCGTAAAATCCTGAAATACCCCTTGACAAACAAAAAGCCAAATATTATAATGAAATAAAATGCACCGCGCACGTTTCCCGTATCGCGGCAATCATAAGAGAGTGCTATGCTGAAAGTCACCTATTACAATTTCAAAAACGAAAACGAGCTTCTCGAAATTGCGCGGGCAATCTCCTCGCCGAACAGGCTGGATATCTTAAAAGCGCTGAACACGAAGAGTCTGAGCATCAAGCAGCTGAGCGAGCTTCTCAATCAGCCCGTCTCCTCCACTTCGATGAACGTGGATATCTTGGAGCGGTGCGGTCTCATCCGCACGGAGCGGCAGATCTCGCAGTTCGGAAAGGTTCGGCTCTGTTCGCGCGCCTGCGACAGTATTTCCATCGACCTGCAAAACGACACTTCCGTCAAGGGAAACGAAATCAAGATCGCCCTGCCCATCGGCTCCTACTTTGACTGCGATATCAAGCCCGACTGCGGAATTGCAACGAGCACGGGAAACCTCGGCATCGACAGCGAGAACAACTGCTTCTTTATGCCCGAGCGACATATGGCGCAGCTCATCTGGTTCAGCAAGGGATACCTCGAATACCGCATCGCGAAGAACATGATCCCGCCGAACGCGAAGCGCATGGAGATCTCCTTCGAGACCTGCTCGGAAGCCCCCTTCTACCGCAACGACTATAAGTCGGATATCACGCTCTGGGTAAACGACGTGGAGATCGGCACGTACACGAGCCCAGGAGACTACGGCGACAGACGGGGTAGGCTCAATCCCCCTTGGTGGCCCGATTCGATGACGCAATACGGAATGCTCGTCACCTGGCGCATTACCGAGAACGGATGCAAGTTGGGCGCGGAAGAGATCAACGTGAAGAAGTTCAAAGATTTCGATATCTTCTCCCGCGAATATATTTCGATCAAGATCGGCGTCAAGGAGGACGCAAAGTATCAGGGCGGACTCAACCTGTTCGGAAAGGAATTCGGCGATCACGCGCAGGATATCGTCGTCAAATTCAGCTGGTGAATAAAAAGCCGCAGATTTCAAATGGAAATCTGCGGCTTTTTCTACCTATTCATATTATTACAGCGGCATGGTATACCATTCGGGCAGCGTCAGATCGCGCACCAGATAGTAATCGTCTATGTCGTACTCCGTAAAATCGCTGCTCTCCACCGTATACCCGTGCGTGTATCCCGCGGAAGCGTTCTCCCGCACCGTACGGAAGGAATACGTGCCTTCGAGGCAATCGACTTTATAGTACAGCGAATATTCGGACTGTTCGCCAAGCGTCAGCTCCAACCCCTTGGAATAGCGCCCAATGCCGAACGTGGATTCCATGCTAAGAAGCGTATTTACGTCGTCATAGTTATGTTTGCAGCTGTCCGCATACGCCGTTAAAAGCCGCCCGTCCTTGCCCGTAACGAATATCACCGTATCCTCCGTCGGCGACATGCTGTCGGTATAAGTGAGCCTGAAATCCCCCTCGCTCCCGCTCAATTGCATGTTCCGCGTCTCGGTGAGATAGTCCGCAATGACGACGCTGTACGGTCCCGCGCCGCAATACTCGTTGAGAACGTCGTCCTGATAGCTGCCGCTCACCGTAAAATTAATGAGGTGCGTGACCCTGATCCCCTTTAAGTAAGAGACGGACGAATCCGCCGCTTCAAGGAGTTCGGACTTTTGCGGAATACCGCTTAAATATTCGGCGGGAAGGGTCGCCGTCGATTCCGCGCCCGTCGCCCTTGCATAGGAGCGCCCGATGGCGACCGTCAACGCGCTCATGGAATAGGAGTACTCCACCTTTCCCTCGGGCGCGGGCAGAGGCTCGTCTCCGCCGCCGCAACCGACGCCCGCGGCGATCATCGCCGCCACGGTCAGACATACAAATATATTTCGGCGCAATTTCTTCATGTTTCGCCCCGTCCTTAAATCAATTTTTCGCCCTCTATTATATCCCCTTTTTCCGATAAAGTCAACCGCAAAATTTACACAAAAAATATGGAACGAACGCTCTGTTTTGGCAGTTTTTTGGCGTGGCGAATGGTAAACTTTGCCTACATTCATATTTTAAGGAGTATTCACCATGGCAAAACTCAATTTAGATGCGTACAATTTTATCGATCTTTCGCAGACGGACTTTTCGCTCTTGACCGACGAGGAACTCGCGGTATACATAAAGGATACGATCGCCGTTCTCGATGCGTACAAGAAGAAGGCGACGAAGGCGAAGATGATCTTCGGGCTTGCGGCGGGTCTGCTTGCGATGCGCGGGGGCGAACTCACCAAGGTTACGCTCTTTTCCAAGAAGTACAAGAAAGGCAACGCCACCAAGCAGGAATTGAAGCTCGTAAAAAGAGTCATCAAAACCTTCCGCATTTATCTCGTATTCAAAGTCGTCATCGCCCTCGTAGGCAATCAGCAGGCAGGCATGCAGTTGCTTGCTCCGCATGCTGCAAGGAAAAAATAACGATGGGAAAATTTCGTTTTCCGAAGGAACGACCGGAAATCACGCAAAAGCTCGAAGAGGCGAAAAAACTCATCGCACAATCCCCCGACGATATTCAGACGGTATTACAGGTCTATAACATGATTTCGGAGTGCGCCGAGGCGGGCAGCCCGCGCGGCTGCTTTTTGAAGGCATGTTTTCTGTATGCGGACGAAGCGCAGTCGGGAGATCATAAGGACGAGATCCTCCCCCTTCTTGACGCCGCCATAAAGGAAAAATATCCGCTCGCCTACGGTATGAAGGTCGACTATCTTCTGGCATTTGAAGATTCCGATCTCCTGTATAACGCCATCCGCAAGTGCAAAATCGAAACCCCGCAGGCGCTCTATTACGAGGGCGGGTTTTGGGCGAGGCTCTGCGACCCGCCTAAAGGGCTGAAAAAGAATTTATCAAAGGCGATCGCATGCTTCGAACGTTCGGCACAGCTGTACCTTGAATACGACCGCGCATACCGCGCGGGGTGCACGGAGCTCTCCGATATCATCGTCTGCTTTCGCAACCCCGACTTCTTTACGTCGCAGGCGGCATATGCGTATCAGATGCTCATGTACGTGTACGCGGACATGGACGCAAAGGAGAATGTGCCAAGATACATTGCGGCATACGACAACGCGCAAAGGTACGGCAATCTCATCGTACAGTACAAGACGGCTTCAACGCGAGCGACCGACTGCATGAATAACGTACTCGGCATGCACAGCTTAAAGACGGTAAACGCCGTACTCAAAACGGCGAAAGCTGCGTATGCACAGCTCGACGAAGCGCAGCAGGAGAGACTGCAAGAGAACTACGACGAGCTGTGGGCGCTGTACGACGAATTTTACGATTACGAAATGCAGAGACTGGAAGAGATCGGAAACATGGAGGTCTATACCTCTCCCGACTACGCGAGGCAGGATTCGCTCCTCTCCGATTTCGCAAACGCCGTGCAGCAATGGTCGGAGACCAGACAAGCGGCGACAGAATACACGGTCAAGGTGGGCAACAAGACGTACCGTCTCAACGAACACGGAGAGATGGTGGACGAATACGGGCAGGGCAACGGCTTGCACGTAGACACGACCAGCAGGAAAGTGTACGATTCTAAAAATGACGCCGTGGGCTTCTTCGATAGCTTCGGTGAATTTCATAAATACTGACAAAGAACAAACCCCCCGAACGGGGGTTTTTTTTAACTTTTTCCGAGTTGTTCGAGCATGGATTCGGTCACGATCGACCAATCGTATTGCGGCATGTATCTGCCCGAGAATACCCCGCCGCTCTCTATAAACTCCCACATATCGCAACCGGCAAGTTTTTTGTTGATCACCGCCCTCCCCCGTTCAAAGTTCACGAGCGCATCCGCGCCCGCCTCTTTG